>JAGHUY010000303.1 GCA_018064545.1 Candidatus Apopatosoma intestinale
GTCGCGTTCTTCATACCGGGCATGAAGTTGATCTCACCGGCCGGAATGAAGAAGCCGTTGCGGACGGTGATGTCGTCACCGGCGGAGTTCATTCTCTTGACAGGAGCGTAATCGGGGTTATCGCTCTCGATGGCACTGGTGAGGTCAGCCTCTTCAATGCTGTTGGAAGTGACCCAGATATAGCCGTCTTCATCAATGGCGATATTGTTATACTCCGTAGAGATATAGGAGATGGAAACGGTGTTCGGGAAGATCATACGGCGAATACGGGTCGCCAGCGGAACGGAGACTTTCTGAGTTCCGACGAACGTCTGGAAGTTGCCGTCCTCGTCCAGCGCAAACACGCCGCTGTACGTAGAGGACGAAACCACGTAGATTCGGCCGGATTCGGAAACCGCGATGCCCACCGGGTTGAACACGACGTCCTCACCCATGATGTCGGCGGTCGGCGCATTGAAAATGCGCTCAAAATTGCCGAGACGGTCAAAAATGACGATACGGTAGTTTTTCGTATCACAGACAAAAATGTGATCTTCGTTCACAAAGACGCCTTCCGGCTCCGACAGAGAGTCGGGAACGCCCTGCGCATTGTTGAACGCGGAAATCTCGTACTGATATTTCAGATCAGGATCGCAGACGACGATCCGGTTATTGCCGGTATCGGAAATATAGATGTTGTTATCCGCATCCACAAAAATGTCTTTCGGGTTCGAAAGAGGTAACGTCATGCCCATTTCGTAGTTGGTCACACGACGGTCCGGAACGTAAACGTCCGGGGAAATCAGCGTCATACCGGCCATGTCATACGTATACGTCTTGTAAGGAGACGTCGCCGCCGAAAGCGGGAGCGCCATCCCGAGAAGAATGATACATATTAAAATAGCGGAAATTCGAATGAGTTTTTTCATTATATAATATATACCTCCCTTCTCTTAATCCTTCATACCGGACGTGGACATGGTCTCGATGATATTGCTCTGCGTGATGATGAATACCGTCACCGGTACGACCATCATGACAACAGCCGCGGCTGTCGCGACACCGGCGCGGGCAATACCGCCGGAAACGATCTGCTGGATCGCGTAGTTAAAGGTTTTGAGTTGTTCACTCATAATATAAATGGAAGAACCGGTGTTCCACAGATCCTTGAAAGAATACACGATCAGAGTCAGCCAAGCCGGCTTGACCATCGGCATGGCGATGGTCCAATACGTGCGGAACTCGGAGGCACCGTCCAGACGGGCGGATTCGAGCACCGTGTCTGCCACGCTGGATTCCATGAACTGTTTCATAAGGAACATACCAAGCGTACTGCCCCAGGCAGGAATGATGATCGCGAGATAGGTATCGACCCAACCGAGTTTACTCATGGTCATGAAGTTCACGATACCGGCAACCGTCGGATGGAACATCAGCGAGTAGGTGACAAGGTCGGACAGAAGTTTTCTGCCGGGGAATTTGATCTTGGAGACCGCGTAGGCGGCAAGCGAGCCGCAGACCAGGTTTCCGAACGTACCCGCCACGGAAATCAGAACCGTGTTGAATATGTAACGGGAGAACGGAACCCAGGAGTCGGTCAGAGTCTTGAACATCAGAGCGAAGTTGTTGCCTGTCGGTTTGACAACGTAGAATTTCGGCGGATAAGCCCAAAGTTCATCCAGCGGTTTCAGTGACTGAATGATGGCATAATACATAGGAAGGAACATAAACGCACCCAGAATCACCAGGAAGATCGTTATGCCCAAGTCGCCTCCCACCGAACGGTTCAGGACGACTTTATGGTTTCTGGTTCTTAATTTCTGTACTCTTGCCATATTATTGTCCCACCTTCGAAAGTACTTTTTTGACGAGCAGGTTTGCTCCGATCATGATGCAGAACAGGATGAACGCGATCGCCGAAGCGTAACTGACTTCAAAACGCTGGCCGCCGTAGTCTTCCAGATGGTGCATGATCGTATGCGCCGCGTAGTTGACGCTGGGGAATCCGGCGAGTGCCGTCACGATCGCGCCGAAACCGAAGGATTGCGTGATCGACATGATGGCGCCGAACAAAAGCTGCGGCTTCATGTTGGGCAGAGTGATGAACCAGAGTTCCTGCCAACGGTTGCGGATGCCGTCCACGGCACCGGCCTCGAACTGATCCTTGCTGACGGTTTGAAGACCGCCGATGAAGGAGAGGAAGGAGACGCCGAGAGAGGTCCACAGGGCTACGACGATACACAGCGGCATGACGTAATCGGCGTTTTTGAACCACGCGATCGGCTCGGTGATGATGCCGAGACGGAGCAGAACGTAGTTGGCATAGCCATACGAGTCACTGTCGAAGAAGACCTGCCAGATCATGTAGATACCGCCGGAAATGGACGGCGCGTAGAAGATCAAAGTAACGACCGCGCGGATCTTCGGCGGAAGTTCGTTGATGAACCACGCTACAAACAGGGACAGGAAGTAGGAAACCGGTCCCGTGATCACGGCGAATACAAAGGTATTGGAGACTGCCGTCAGAAAAACGTCATCGTCCACAAACAGACGGATGTAGTTGTCAAAGAAGACGATCTGCGGAGACTCGATCAGGTTGAATATGGTAAAACTGTAAAAGAGAGACAGCACAACCGGGCCGACCGTGAACAATGTGAAAATGAAGAAGAACGGGAAGCACATGATATACGCGATGTAATTGCGCTTCATTTCCTTGATCGTCCACTGAAACATGGTCATGTCCTTGCGGGAAACCGGCTTTTTTGCCGTCTGTCTTTCGGCAATCGTTTCGGTTGACATGAGTAATACTCCTTTATCGTTATTTTCCGGAGCCGCCGGAGGGCGGCGACGGAATGGATCAGCCAAACAAATTATAATCGGTAGGAATGAAGAACGCACGGGTCAATTCTTCGCGCTTTCTCTCCATTTCTCTGTTGATGGTATCCACGTAACCCTGAAGTTCATCGCTCGGGCTCTTTCCGTTGTTGTAAGCTTCGAGGAAAGCGAAGTTGACGTAACGGGAGATGATATAACCGCCGGGCATTTCCGGCATACCGACCAGATTCTCAAACTGTTTTTTGAGAAGTTTGGCTTCGCTTGCCGACCAAGGCATTTCCGTGAAGGACTGGTAGTTGGCGGTATTGTACTTACCGGCAGGGCCGAGAACGGCAACGAGTTCGTTGGCATACTGGCTCTGGATGGAATCTCTTGTCCACCATTCCATATAATCAAAGGCTACGTCTTTCTTATCCTCGGCATCTCTCATGACGACCATACAGGTGATTGTCGAGATGACGGAGTTGTCGATCGTACCGTCGGCACGCATCGTGCCGGGGAGCGTGGTGAAGCCCCACATGCCTTTCAATTCGGTGGCGTAAATGGTGAACTGGTTATAGAACGTGATATAGTCTGCTACGAGGATCGGCATTTCACCGGTACGGAAGCGGTTGGCCGCATCGTATTTGACCGGAAGTTTTTTCAGCGTGTAGAATTCGCAGACCTCGGTGAACGCGTCAAGCGCGATGTCCTGTGAGAAGGAAATCTCTGTGCCGCCGTTCTGGTAAAGAGCGCCGCCCTTCTGATACAGCATCGTGATGAAGATATTCTGAATATCGGTGGCGGAAGACGTGGTACCGAGACCGATGTCATAGCCGCCTGCGATCAGAAGTTCAGTCACTTTCTCGAATTCTTTCCACGTCGTGGGAGCGGTATCGATGCCGAGTTTGGCAAGAATGTCCTTGCGGTAGAACATGACGCTGAAACTTTGCTCCTGCGGAACGCCGAAGACGGCTTTTTCTCCGTCCGCGCTGTCAAGCGCCACCGTGAGTGCCGTTCAGGAAGCAGGCTGGAAACGTCCTTCGAGCTTTTGGAAGTTCTCGCAGTCGGAAAGATCGACAACGGCACCGCGGACGGCGTAGTTGATCGCGTCGCTCTGCGAAACGTCCATCATGATGTCCGGACCGGTTCCCGAGAACGTCGCGGGCAGCAGTGTTCCGGCCGCTACGACCTTGATGTTGACAGCCACGTCGGGATGAGCCGTCGAGAAATTTCCGTTGACAAGTTCGCGGATAATGGAGGCGCGCTCACGGGAAACCGTGGTCCATACGTCAAGATTGACGCCTTCCCCGCTGACAACGGTGGCGGAAAGAGCCGAGTTGTCGCGGATGAAACTCCAAAGGAACGCCGAGATTTCAAATCCGAAGTTCTCAAAGAAGTTTCCGACTGCCTTGTACGTCTTGGTATCCAGTTCCGTGTCGGCCGGTTGAAGAACCATATAGTCGAACATCAGCGCCTGAGACTGCATGGTATTGAGCCACGTTCCGAGAGAACCGATGTTGGTTTTCAGTGCGGAAAAGTTTTTGGCGATCTGCGTCTCACTGTTGGAGGCCATCTTTTGAAGCAGTTGAGCTACTTTTTCCAGCGTGGCTTGGTTAGAACTGGAACCGCCGGTAATGGCTTCCATTTCATCGGCGATCGCGTAGAGTTCTTTGGAGAGCGTTCTCATTTCCGCAATCGAGTCGGGCATACGCGTATAGAATTTGTAGTCCTGATAGGCGTCCGGGCTCGGACCGGTGATGGAAAGGATTTTCAGATAGATCGCGTTGATCGCGTTCAAAGCGGTGCTGACGCGGGACAGGATGCCGCCGAGTTCACCGAACGTGACTTCCATGGAGATTTTGTGAGTCCCCTTGGTGAAGTAGAACGAGAAGTCCTCGGTATCGTTGCCGAGCGCCCCGATCTGCCAGTTATTACTGTAAATGAAAGAAACGTTGTTGGCCTCAGAAAACGGAATCTCACCGTCGATGCGAAGACGTCTGGTCACATACAGACCTTCTACCGCGCTCTGTAAGAAGCGGGTGTAGACCTTGTAGAAGCCGTCCGCCGGCACATCCACCGTCCACTCAATCCACTGACCGGTGGTCGCCCAGTTGGAACCGCCGATGACGTTACAGAGAATGTAACTGGCGTGCTGAGGGCTGTTGACTGCGGAAGCGCGGTTGTTGTCCGGATAGATGGTCTTATCCGACGTGGAACTCGGATGCTCCGCTTCCCACTTGATCGGAGAAACGGAAACGTTGTTCTCCGCTTTTCCGCGATTGGCCGCTAAGTATTCCTCGTATGTAATTGTATTTTCAATTTTCGTCAGACGAATTTCGTTCAGAATGATCGGCTCTCTCTGAGACGTGAGAGAGATCGTGTTCTCGCCGGCTTCCAGATAGAAATAGAAATTTCCGTTGAAATAACCGGTCGGATCGCTGACCGTATAAGGACGCCATTCCGGAATCTCTTCCTTGTCGGGGCGGGCGTCGTTCAAGTTGCCGTCCTTTTCAAAGACGATATTCCCGTCCTCATCGTACAGATACTTGTCATGCCAGATTTTGGTCATGAGCAGGTTGCGGACCTCGCTGAACGGAACCGCCCCGTTGATTCGAAGCGTGCGTTCAATGTTGCTCGCCTTGTTCTGAACCGGGAAATAGTCCCAACTGATCTGATACAAAGCCGATTCGGGAACGGTGACCTTCCATGTAACGGTACCGATGTCCGGAATTTGAAGAGCATTCTCTACCCCGTCGTATTCCGGGAAGAGTTTGAACGGCAACGCCGCGTCATCTTCCGTCATACCGGCCGGATAGGAAAAACCTTCAAAACTTCCGGCAGGGATCACGATGGGATCGCCCTCGTACTTTTTCGCGTCGGCATACATCGCCGCGTATTCCGGCCATGCGATGTCGTTCAGTTGTTCCAGCGCTTCCGAAATGCTGTCGGAAGGCGCTTCCTCGCCCACGGCCGTCGTTGTCATCCAATCCGCGGAGTTGCCTGTCGTAGAGGTCAACAGATCATCTGCGGCGAAAACGGACATGGTGGTGCCGAACAGCATACAAAGCGTCAGCACCAATGCGAGAACTTTTGTGAGTTTCGTTCTTTCCATGTGGAATCCTCCTGATAAAGATACGTGCTTTCAAAACCTTTTTTGAAAATACAAAAACATAGTTCTTGCGAAATATGTATTTAAATATTATCATTGGATTTCCACAAAGTCAACGGAAAAAGCGGACGGATTTGTGTCAAAAAACTGCGAAAAATGGGAAAATCGGAAATCGCGCCGGTTTCTCCCGCGTTTTTCTTACGTATTTACCAAAAGCACGGCGAAAGAACTGGATGATTTGCACAATTTTATAGAGAGTTTTTCCGATTTCGTCACTTTTCACAAAAGTTTTCTGTATAGTCAAAATAGGCTTCCAAAATGTGAAAAATCGAGGCAAAAATCACATTTTCGCCTCGATTTTTATTAGTATATTAGAAAAACAGATTTTTTGAGAGAAACCGTCATCCGGCAGAATTCAGTCCAGAAAACCGCCGAACAAAACGTCTGTTCCGTCATAAAAAACAGCGGACTGTCCGGGGGTAAC
>JAGHUY010000306.1 GCA_018064545.1 Candidatus Apopatosoma intestinale
GATTCTGCCGTCCGATACCGAATACGCGGAAAAATGCGGCGAGCCCTATATGCTGTATAACTCCTATTTCGCGCCCGAAACGGGCTATCGCGAGGGAACGCCCGGGCAGAGTTGGCGCACCGCCGCCACCTCGTGGATGCTCAAAAGCGTGACCGAATACGTCTTCGGCCTGCACGCCGAACTTCCCGGACTCCGCCTTGACCCCTGCCTGCCTCTCTCATGGAAACGGAGCAGGATCACAAAGGTGTTCCGAGGCTGTACGTATGAGATCACGTATCTTTGCGACGGCACGGGAAGCGATATTCTGTCGATCGAAGAAAACGGAAAACCCGTCTCCTATCCGGACAACGTGATCCCGCCTGTGGAGGGGCAAACGCTGACGCTCACCGTCCGACTCGGTAAACAAATTTAAAAAGAGAGGGACATCATGGCTAAATTATATTTCAAATACGGGGCCATGGGCTCATCCAAGTCCGCAAACGCCCTCATCACCAAGTTCAATTACGAGGAGCGCGGGATGCGCGTCTGGCTCGTCAAACCGTCCGTCGATGACCGGGATGGGGCCGAGGTCATCCAGTCCCGCATCGGTCTTCGCGCCACGGCGACCGTGATAAAGCCGGAGGACAGCATCGTGTCTCTGCTCAACGCACAGGAGCCGATCGACGTCATCATCGCCGACGAATGCCAGTTTTTCACACCGGCACAGATCGACGAACTGCGGGCCATGGTGGATTTCCGGAACATTCCGGTTCTCTGCTTCGGTCTCCGCACCGACTTTATGACGAACCTTTTCCCGGGCAGTAAACGTCTGTTTGAGGTGGCGGACTCCATCACCGAGATCAAAACGATCTGCTCCTGCGGAAGCAAGGCCATCGTCAACGCCCGCATGGATGAAAACGGTAAAGCCCTCACCCACGGCGAACAGGTTCTGCTCGGCGGCAACGACCGCTATATCGCCATGTGCCATAAATGCTGGGCCAAGGCCATTAAAAATAATAAAACGATAAAATAAAAGCAATAAAACGATCAAAAAAACTCACGGAGGGACGGGACACCGTTCCTCTGTTTTTTCTGTTTTTCCTTGACTTTTCCCTGTCTCCGATATACAATATTTTTAGATTTCAGTAAAAGGGAGAATAGGCGTGAAACAACTGCAAAAAGCAAGAAAAGCGATCGATCGCGCGGATACGCGCATGGCCGGTCTCTTCTGCCGCCGTATGAAAACGGTGGAGACCATCGCCGCCTATAAGAGAGAAAACGGTCTTCCCGTTCTGGACCCGGCAAGGGAGCAGGCGATGCTCAGCGGGTCCGTCACCCGCGTTCCGGCCGACCTCTCCTCGGAATATCGCTCATTTTTGCGTCACACGCTTTCCGTCTCCCGGAGTCATCAGAACCGGATGGCGGACGCTGCAACGCATCCGGACTCGTTTCTCCCCGTCTTTACCGATAACGGATATTATCCGATCTTTTTGGAGCGCGGACTTCTCGGACGGGCAGACGCTTTTCTCTCCCTTTCCCGCCGCGTTCTGATCGTCACCGACGACGGCGTGCCGGATGATTATGTCAAAGTGTTTGCTTCCCTGTGTGCCGCGCCGACGGTCGTCACTCTGCCGCACGGCGAATCCTCCAAGTCCGTCGAAAACTGGATGGCTCTGTCCCGCACGATGCTCGAACACAGCTTTACGCGGGCGGACTGTGTCGTCGCGCTCGGCGGCGGCATGGTCGGCGACCTCGCCGGATTTGCCGCGTCCACGTTCATGCGCGGCATTGATTTCTATAACATTCCCACCACGCTTCTCGCGCAGGTGGATTCCTCCATCGGCGGCAAGACTGCCGTGGATTTCGGCGGGATCAAAAATCCCGTCGGGTCGTTTTATCCGCCGAAAGCCGTGCTGATCGACCCCGATCTGCTGGACACGCTGTCCCCGAAACTGTTTTCGGAGGGCATGGCCGAGGTCATCAAAATGGCGGTCACGTTTGACCGGGCGTTTTTTGAACGGCTCGAAGCCCTCATCCTTTCGGATCGGGTGAAAGACGACCTGCCGGAGATCATCCGTTCCGCTCTGCTCATCAAAAAAGAGGTCGTCGAGCAGGATGAGCACGAAGCGCATCTGCGCCGGGCACTCAATTTCGGTCACACCGTCGGGCACGCGGTCGAAGCCGGGACAGACCTTCTCCACGGCGAGTGCGTCGCCCTCGGGATGCTCGTTTTCTCCGCTCCCGCCGTCCGGGCAAGGCTCGTTCCCCTCTATGAAAAACTCGGACTGCCCCGCACCGTTTCGCTCGCGGCGGCCGCATTTGCGGAGGCGCTCCCTCACGATAAAAAGGCGGGAAAAGATAAGATCACCGTCATCGTCTGCGACGGGATCGGCTCGTTTGCGATGAAAGACCTCTCCCCTATGGAGATACTGAAAAAAGCGGCAAGCACCTTTGCCGGAAAGGAGTCCGTATGAGAAATACGTTCGGGAACACCGTTACCGTGACGTTGTTCGGCGAAAGCCACGGCTCCGCCGTCGGTGCCGTGATCGACGGTCTGCCCGCCGGGCTCCCGGTGGACACGGCTCTCATGGAAAAACGGATGATGCTCCGCCACGGCGATCCGGCCGTCAGTACCGCCCGGAGAGAACCCGATACGGTTCTCTTTGAAAGCGGCGTTTTCCGCGGGCACACCACGGGTTCTCCGCTCTGCCTCAGAATTGAAAACCGGGATGTCAACGACACCCCGTATGAAGAGACCGGAACGCTTGCACGCCCGTCTCACGCCGATTATCCCCTGTATGCGCGATACGGCGAATGGGCGGATCGAAGAGGAGGCGGGCACGCCTCCGGCCGTCTGACCGCCCCGCTCGTCGCGACCGGTGCGATTGCCGAAACCGCTCTTGCCGGGGTTGGGGTGGCAGCCGCCACGCAGATTCTTTCTCTCGGAAACCTGACCGGCCGTCGGTTCAGTCTCCGGCCGGAAAAAGACCTGTCCGTTCGCGCTCTGGCTCTTCCCACTCTCGCCGAGACTTTTTCTCATCAGATAAAAGAGGCCGTTTTCGCGGCAAAAGCCGAGGGCAAAAGTCTCGGCGGCGTCACCGAGACCGTGATCTGCGGTCTTCCGGCCGGCGTCGGAGAGCCGTTTTTTGATACGCTGGAAGGGATGCTCGCCCACGCCACTTTCGCCGTTCCCGCCGTTAAGGGTATCGCTTTCGGCGATGGCTTTGACTTAACCCACCGGACTGCACCCGAGACGAATGACACACTGTATTCCGAGAACGGCGAAATCCGCCATGCTACGAATCACATGGGCGGCATCGACGGCGGCATGAGTAACGGCAATCCCGTCGTCTTCACCTGCGCCGTCAAGCCCACCCCCTCCGTTCCCGTCGCACAGAAGACCGTGGAGCTGACAACCGGCGAAGAAAAAGAGATCAACGTGACCGGCCGTCACGATCCCGCCGTTATCACCCGGATTTCGCCGGTGCTGACTGCCGTAGCGGAACTCACCGTGCTGGATCTGCTCTGCACCCGGTTTGGAACGGACTTTATTACCAAAGATTTATGATTATCACGATACAAAAGGGGACGGCACACGGAACCGTGGCCGCCTCTCCCTCCAAAAGTGAATGTCACCGTCTGCTGATCGGGGCGGCGCTCGCCGGCGGCCGAAGCATCGTCCGCGGGTTTTCGCCGTCCGATGACGTGCTCGCGACCGTCGATGGGATCACCGCCCTCGGCGCATCCGTCACGTGGGGCGGCGGCATGGCCGTCGTGGACGGCGTCGGCGGAAAGATCGAACCGAAAACGTCCGTCCTTTCCTGTCGGGAAAGCGGATCGACTCTTCGTTTTCTGCTCCCGCTCTGCCTGCTCGCCGGCCGACCTGTCACCCTTTCCGGAACATCCTCCCTGTTTCGCCGCCCGCTCGATCTGTACGGAGAAATCTGCGCGGCACAGGGTCTGACATACCAAAAAACCGAGAATACCGTCATAGTCTGCGGCCCGCTCCGCCCGGGCGGTTTCCGGATTCCCTGCGGCATCAGCAGTCAGTTCGTCACCGGCCTTCTGCTCGCCTTGCCGCTCCTCGACGGTGGTAGTCGGATCGATCTGCTTCCGCCCTACGAGAGTATGCCGTATATCGACGTGACGTTGGCCGTCCTGCGGACGTTCGGCATCGCTACCCGGTATGAAAACCGCGTCATCACCGTCCCGGGCCATCAGCAGTACAGGCCGTCCGACGTCACCGTGACAGGCGACTGGACGTCCTCGGCAGTCTTTGCCGCCCTTGGGCTCGTCGGCGGAAACGTCAGCGTCGCGGGACTGGACCCGAACTCCCCGCAGGGAGACAAGGTGTGGCGGGACTTTTTCCCGCTGTTTCCGGTCTGCACCCCGAAGATCGACGTTTCCGATACGCCCGATCTTGCTCCCGTCTATCTGGCACTCGGCGCACTGAAACACGGCGTCATTCTGACGGGAACGCGGCGGCTGGCCGATAAAGAGAGCGATCGCGGAAGAGCCATGGCCGCAGAACTCGGAAAATGCGGCGTGACCGTCCGGGTCGAAGAAAACGCCGTCACCGTAGAACCCGATGGCTTTCATCCTCCGACCGAACCGCTCGACGCTCACGGCGATCACCGGATCGCCATGGCGCTTTCCCTCGTTCTCACCGTCACGGGCGGAAGCCTGCGCGGCGCGGAAAGTGTTCATAAAAGTTTTCCGGATTATTGGGAAAAACTCCGCTCGCTCGGTGTTTTTCTGACAGAAGAAAAGGAGTAAAATCATGACGGCTGTCATTCTTTCATTTCGTCCCCAAAACATTCCGAACGTCTATTCCGAAGCACTTTCGGAAAAGATGGAAAAGGAACTGACGCTTCTCTCCCCCGTAAAAAGCAAAGAGGAACTTCTCGCCCGCCGGGACGAAATGCAAAACGTAGATTTGATTTTTTCCACATGGGGGATGCCGGCTCTCACAGAAGAGGAGATCGGGACGTTCTTTCCCCGTGTCAAGGCCGTCTTTTACGCCGCGGGAACCGTACAGGCGTTTGCCCGTCCGTTCCTTGCCCGCGGGATTCCGGTCTTTTCCGCGTGGGCGGCCAACGCCGTCCCCGTCGCGGAGGTCGTCGCCTCGGAGATTCTGCTCGCAAACAAGGGTTTTTTCCGCCGTGAGGTTCTTTCCCGCAAGGACTGGCAGAGCGACGCCCTCGCTGATGTCTATCCCGGCAATTACGGCACCAAGATCGGCATCATCGGGGCGGGCATGATCGGCAAACTCGTCATCTCTCACTTAAAACGGCACGATGTGGAGATTCTCGTGTTCGACCCGTTTTTGCCGGATGAAAAAGCCGCGGAACTCGGCGTGGCCAAGACCGATCTGCCTACGCTCTTCGCCTCCTGCCACGTCATCTCCAACCACCTCGCGAACAATGCGCAGACGAGGGGCATGATCGACCGTTCCTGCTTTGAACTTATGAGCGAGACCGCCGTATTCATCAATACGGGACGCGGTGCGCAGGTCGTCGAGTGTGATCTCATCGAAGCGATGAAAAACCATCCCGGCCGCTTGGCTCTGCTGGACGTGACCGACCCGAACGAACCGCCCGCCGAGGGAAGCGAACTCTATACGCTCCCCAATATCCGCATCACCCCGCACATCGCCGGCAGTATCGGCTATGAAGTCCGCCGGCTCGCCGACACGATGTGGGATGAATATCATCTGTGGGTAAGCGGACAGCCGACCCGGTACGAAGTCACCGCCAGAATGTTAGAGACCATGGCGTAAAGAAGACGCAAAGGAGAACGATCATGTACCCATACGAATTGCCTTTCCGAAACACTTATACGTTTTCGTCGCTCGACGAGCTTAGTTATACCGCGCGGAAAATGGGGCTTTCGATCCCCGTCTCCCACGATCTGTCTCCGCTTGCCCGTCAGCCGATCATCAGAACCCGTGCGGGTGAGATTCGGCTGAAAAACTCGCTGACCGTCCACCCGATGGAGGGCTTTGACGGCGGGGAGGACGGGTCTCCGAGCGAGTTGTCGTTCCGTCGCTATCTGCGCTTTGCCCGTTCGGGCGCGGCACTGATCTGGACGGAGGCCATTGCGGTCTGCCCCGAGGGACGCACGTCCGATCATCAACTGATGATCACCGAAGAGAATAAAGAACGCTTCCGCGAACTCGTCACGGAAGTCAAAAAGGTGACGGATTCGCCGATCATCGCCCAACTGACACATTCCGGCCGGTTTTCTCACAACAGCCGGACGCCGTATCCGATCATCGCCACCCATAACGAGATCATCGAGGCCAAGCGCACGGGCGACAAGACCGCTCCCCTTGTGTCCGACGAATACCTCGACACCCTACCCGCCCTTTATGCCAAGACGGCCGAACTGCTCGTTTGGGCCGGATTCGACGGGGTCGATATCAAGGCCTGTCACCAGTATCTGCTGGCCGAGGTGCTCTCCGCCCACACGAGGGAGGGACGCTACGGCGGCTCGTTTGAAAACCGTTCCCGTCTGCTCCTTGACTGTGCGAGAGCCGTGGCCGCAGCCGTACCCGATACAACGATTCTCGGCTCCCGTCTCGGCGTCTACGACGCACTTTCCTATCCGTGGGGCTTCGGTGCCAAGACGGACGGCACAGACGGACCGGACTTTACCGAAGCAAACGCCATGATCGCCGAACTCCGAAAGATCGGTGTATCTGTCGTAGACATGACCATGGGAACGCCGTATTTCAATCCCCACGTCAATCGCCCGTACAACAAGGGCGGCTACGTCGCAGACGAACATCCGCTGGTCGGCGTAAACCGTCTGATCTCCGGTTGCCGTGAAATCGTCCGCGCTAATCCCGATGTGGCGATCATCGGCACGGGTTACAGTTATCTCCGGGAATTTGCCCCCTACGTCGCCGCCGGCGCCCTCGACGCCGGATGCGCCACGCTCATCGGGTTCGGCCGCATGGCCTTTGCCTATGAAGGCTTTGCGAATGATTTTATCGCCGGAAAGATCGACCCGAAAAAAGTATGCATTTCTTGCAGTAAATGCACCGAGATCATGCGGGCGGGCGGCACGACCGGCTGTCCGATCCGCGATCAGGAGATTTATCTCCCCATCTACCGGAAACTCTGTATGAAAAAATAAGGAGGCATCTATGGACCAATCCGTTGCCATTGTCACCGGCGCTTCGCGCGGGATCGGTCACGGCATCGCGCTGGCTCTCGCGCGGGAAGGGATCGCCGTCGTCTGCGCCGACCGCCACACCGATGAAGAAGCGACCTACATGGAAGAAATCCGCGCTCTATCTCCCGCCTCCCTGCACGTCCGTGCCGATATTGCAAGCGAATCCGACCGGAAGCAACTCGTGGACACGGCGTTTGCCGCGTTCGGAAAAGTGGATTTTCTCGTCAACAACGCGGGCGTCGCCCCGATCGAACGAAAAGACATTCTCGAAATGAGCGAAGAGAGCATGGATCGGCTTCTCTCCATCAACCTGAAAGGCACGTTCTTCCTCACGCAGTATTGCGCGAAAGAGATGGTGGCGCACGGATGCGGGCAAGCGGTCGTGAACGTCACCTCCATGTCGGCCTATACGTCCAGCACGAGTCGCGGCGAATACTGCATTTCCAAGGCGGGTCTTTCCATGGTGACCACACTGTTTGCCGACCGGCTGGCCGAATACGGCATCCGTGTCTATGAAATCCGTCCCGGCATCATCAAGACCGATATGACGGAAAAAGTGACCGCCAAATACGACGCGCTGATCGAGGGCGGCCTGCTTCCCATCCGCCGTTGGGGCGAGCCGGACGACATCGCCCGCGCCGTCGTCGCCATCACAAAGGGCTATCTCCCCTATTCGACCGGCGAAGTCATCAACGTGGACGGGGGCTTCCATATTCAGCGGCTGTGACAGACTTATACAACTGTATTTTTCGGAGATATACGAATGTATAACAAAAAAGAGCAAGCAAAAATACCGTTTTTTTCTTATGATACCGTCATCGTAGGAACGGGAGCGGCGGGCTATGCCGCCGCCGATGCCCTGCGCTCTCTCGGCCGGACGGACTTTGCCATTCTGACAGAGGGGCGTATGATGGGCACATCCCGCAATACGGGATCGGACAAACAGACGTACTATAAACTGACGATCGCCGGAGATGAGCCGGACTCCGTCCTCGATATGGCCAAAACCTATTTTGCCTGCGGTTCCATGCACGGCGATATTGCCCTTACTCAGGCAGTCGGTTCGCTGCGTGCATTTTATCACCTCGTCGAAGCAGGCGTTCCGTTTCCGCAGAACGAGTTCGGAGAATACGTCGGTTACAAGACCGATCACGACCCGCGAATGCGGGCCACGTCCTGCGGGCCGCTCACGTCAAAATATATGACCGAAGCCTTGGAAAAACGGGCGCTTTCGTCCGGAACGCCGCTCTATGACGGAGCCCGCGTCGTTCGGATCTTCAAAAAGGGCGACCGTGTCTGCGGTCTTCTCGCCCTTTCGCCCGCGCTGATTTCGGAAGATAATCCGATCGGTGCCGCGCTTTTTGCCGCGGGTCATATCGTATGGGCGACCGGCGGTCCTGCCGCGCTCTATGCGGCTTCCGTCTATCCGGAAAGCCAGACTTGCGCGCACGGCATGGCGTTCGAGGCCGGTGCCGTCGGCATCAATCTGACCGAATCACAGTACGGGATCGCCTCCACGTCTTTCCGATGGAATCTGTCCGGCACGTATCAGCAAGTCATACCCCGCTATATCTCCACCGATGCGGACGGAAACGACGAAAAAGAGTTCTTGGATTCCTGTTTTTCTTCGCCGACGGCTCTGCTCGGCGCGATCTTCCGCAAAGGATACGAATGGCCGTTTGACCCCCGCAAACTCGGAAACGGCGGGTCTTCCACCGTGGACATGGCGATTTTCCGCGAGCGGCAAAAAGGCCGTCGCGTTTTCCTAGACTTTACAAAAAATCCGGGCGTTGCCGACCAAAGCGGTGCTTTTGATTTCTCGCTTCTGCCGGAGGATGCGCTTTCCTATCTGCAAAAATCATCCGCACTCCTGCCCACCCCGATCGAACGTCTTCGCAGGATGAATCCCCGCGCGATCGAACTCTATGCCTCGCACGGGATCGACCTTTCCCGCGAACGGTTAGAGATCGACGTCTGCGCTCAACATAACAACGGAGGGCTGGATGCCGACGTG
Organism: Candidatus Apopatosoma intestinale; assembly: GCA_018064545.1. Taxonomy (GTDB): domain Bacteria; phylum Bacillota; class Clostridia; order Oscillospirales; family CAG-272; genus Apopatosoma; species Apopatosoma intestinale. Next base: position 9,173 of record JAGHUY010000306.1, read on the forward strand.
TGGAGCGAAAGCCCCACGCTTGCCGGATTCTTCCCGATCGGCGAATGTGCCGGAACATTCGGTGTCACCCGCCCGGGCGGAAGCGCTCTGAACGCCACGCAGGTCGG
>JAGHUY010000063.1 GCA_018064545.1 Candidatus Apopatosoma intestinale
CCGGATGTCCCTTTTGGAGGGGTACAGCGGACTGGAAGCCATCCGCGGCACGACGTTCAGGTTCGGACTTGGCAATTTTACCAAGGTGATTCAGTATAAAAACTTTATGCAGTGCATGAAGAACACGGTTCTGCTCTGCATTCTGACCGTTCCGATCTCCTCGATCCTCGCGCTGCTGATCGCCGTCTGTCTCAATTCGATCCGTCCCCTGCAAAAACTATTGCAAACGATCTTTTTCCTCCCGTACGTCACCAACTCCATCGCCATCGGCATGGTGTTTGCCGCGATGTTCAATATCGTCGGCAGCTTTTTCGGTACCGAAAACGAGCTCATTGTGACGGCGGGTATCATCAACAACGTCATTGAATTCTTCGGAGGGCACGCCGTCAACTGGATCAACGCCGGCTCCTCCTATGCCGCCAACCTCACCGTCATGGTGGTCTACATCGTCTGGAATGCGTTGCCGTTCAAGATTCTGATCCTGCTCGGCGGTCTCCAAAGCATCAATAAGCAGTATTACGACGCCGCCCGCGTGGACGGCACGTCCCGTCGCCGGATCTTCGCCCGCATCACCGTGCCGCTTCTCTCTCCGATGCTGGCTTACGTCATTATCACGGGCTTTATCGGCGGTTTCAAGGAATACACCAGCATCGTCGGTATCTTCGGCGTGAATATGGGCCCGGTCGATGACAAGGGACGTCTGAACACCATGGTGGGCTTCATTTACGACTCGCTGAGCACCAATAAGCAGGGTCGCGCCAGTGCCGCCGCTCTGATCCTGTTCTGTATCATTCTGATCGTTACGCTCATCAACCTGCGTGTCAGCAAGAAGAGCGTTCACTATTGAGAAAGGGGGAACTGTCTGTGGATACCATGAATGAAAGAAATTTGCAGCAGGTCTCTCTCCGTCAGAAAGTCGGACGGGTACTGATCTTGTTTCTCCTGTACCTGTTTCTCGTCGCGATGGCCGTGGTGGTGCTGTTCCCGTTCTACTGGATGATCAACTCGTCCTTAAAGACGCTCGAAGAGTACCGGCTTAACGTGCCGACCTTCTGGCCGAAACAGGTGATGTTCTCCAACTACGCGACAGCTTTCACAACGGCGAACCTCGGACGGCTGTTCATCAATACGATGATCGTCGGTCTGATCTCCACGCTGCTTTCGCTGGTCATCACCGTGCTCTCCGCATTTGCGTTTGCCCGGCTGGAATTCAAGGGCAAAGACCTGCTCTTTGCCGGCCTGCTTGCGACGATGATGATCCCGGGCGAACTCTTCACCATCACCAATTACGGCACCGTGTCCCGTCTTCACTGGATGAACACCTATACGGTCCTGATCGTGCCGTTCCTCGTCAGCGTCTTCTATATCTATCTGCTCCGTCAGAACTTTTTGCAGATTCCGAATGAACTCTATCTTGCCGCCAAGGTGGACGGGACAAGCGACATCAAGTATCTGTGGAAAGTGATGATCCCGCTGTCGCTCCCGACGCTGATCTCCATCACCATTCTGAAAATGATGGGCGCATGGAACTCCTATATCTGGCCCCGCCTGGTGGCCAACGACGCCGCGCACCGCATGATCACCAACGGTCTGCGCAATGCCTTTACCGATACCACGGGCGACGTCAACTACCCCGTTCAGATGGCGGCGGTAGCCCTCGTTTCGGCTCCTCTGTTCCTCGTGTTTATCTTCCTCCGGAAGTATATCATGAAGGGCGTCAGCCGGAGCGGTATCAAAGGTTGATGAGTTTGCCCCGGCAAACTTGTAAACATAAAATAAAAAGGAAGGAAAGCAAAACTATGAAAAAGAGAAATCTCCTCGCACTGCTTCTCGCCACTCTGATGATGTTCTCGGCACTGATCGTGTTTTCATCCTGCGGCGCAAGCACGGCTAACCTCAACTTTGAAGTACCCGAAGTCGGGTATGACGGCAGTGAGGTTACCATCACGTTCTCCCATACCATGGGATCGAACCTGACTCCCGTTCTGAATCTTTACATCGAAGAGTTCAACAAACTCT
>JAGHUY010000225.1 GCA_018064545.1 Candidatus Apopatosoma intestinale
AATCATGGCAGTACCGAAGAAAAAAGTATCGAAAGCAAGAAGAGATAAGAGACGTTCCAATGTTTGGAAACTGGAACTTCCCGGCATGTCCAAATGCCCCAACTGCGGAGAATATAATCTTGCGCACAGAGTCTGCAAGTCTTGCGGACACTACGACGGCAAAGAAGTCGTAAAGAAAGAGGCATAAGTCTTTATCCGTAGGGTAGGCATGGAGCTCATGCCTACCCCTCTTGTTTTCAGCGAGGTTTTGTTATGGTTGAAATCACCGGCGTGCGGCGCGGTTCGCACGCGGAAAAAGCGGGCATGCGCGCGGGTGACCGGCTCGTTGCCGTGAATGGAAATGAGGTCACGGACGTACTGGATTACCGCTTTCATATCTGTAACGAGAAACTGACCGTCTCTTTTCTTCGCGGAGAAAAAGAGTTGTCCGTTTCTTTCAAAAAAGAAGAATACGACGATATAGGGTTGGAGTTTGAGACGTTTTTGATGGACTGCAAACGCTCTTGCCGGAACAAGTGCATCTTCTGCTTCATCGACCAACTGCCGTCCGGGATGCGGGATACGCTGTATTTCAAGGACGACGATAGCCGGCTCTCGTTTTTGCAGGGCAACTATATCACGATGACCAACCTCGATGATCGGGACGTGGATCGCATCATCGGGATGCATATGTCGCCGATCAACATTTCCGTGCATACGACCAATCCCGAACTAAGGGAAATGATGCTTCACAATAAGAATGCCGGAAAAGTCCTCTCCTATCTGAATCGGTTTGCCGAGGCGGGCATTGAGATGAATGGGCAAATCGTTCTGTGCCGCGGCGTCAACGACGGAGAAGAACTCGTTCGCACGATGCATGATCTTGCCGCGCTCCACCCGGCGATGACGAGCGTTTCGGTCGTGCCGGCGGGCATGACGAAGTTCCGCGACGGTCTTTATCCTCTGACACCGTTTTCGGCGGAGGAATCCGAGGCAGTCATCCGGACGGTGGAGACGTTTGCCGAGCAGTGCCGCGCCTATTACGGTGCGCGAATCTTCTATGCCGCCGACGAACTGTATCTGGAAGCGGGACTGCCTCTTCCGGACGGAGAGTATTATGAGGGCTACCGACAGATTGAAAACGGCGTCGGGATGATCGCTTCTCTTCGCGACGAGGTGACCGAGGCGCTCTCCGACCGGGAAACGGCGGCGGGAAGCCCCCGGACGGTGTCACTCGCGACCGGCACGGCGGCCTATCCGCTGATGGTCGAACTGGCCGGCAAGATCGCGGCAAAAGACCCGTCGCTTTCCGTTCTTGTGTACCCGATCGAAAACGACTTTTTCGGCCACAGCATCACCGTGGCGGGACTTGTGACGGGCAGGGATATTGCGGCACAACTTCGGGGCAAAGAACTGGGAGAACGGCTGTTTCTCCCGGCTTCGATGCTTCGCTATGAGAAAGACAAGTTTCTCTGTGGAATGAGCAGGGAAGAACTGGAACACACGCTGAACGTGCCGATCACGTTCTGCGAAAACGACGGATACGAACTGACAGAAGCCCTGCTTGGGGCATAATCTGCGGAGGTTTTTATGGCAAAAACAGTCATGGCGATTGTCGGACGTCCGAACGTCGGCAAGAGCACACTTTTCAATAAACTGGCGGGCGAGCGTATCTCGATCGTCGAGGACACGCCCGGCATCACCCGCGACCGCATCTATTTCGATACCGAATGGAACGGCCGTGCCATCACCGTCATCGACACCGGCGGTATCGAGCCGAAAACGGACGATCTGATCCTTGCTAAGATGAGAGATCAGGCGGAGGTGGCCATCGAGACGGCGGACGTCATCTGTTTTCTGTGCGACGTCCACGCAGGCCTTACGGCGGCGGATCGGGAGATTGCCGTGATGCTGATCAAAAGCGGCAAGCCCGTCGTTCTCTGTGTCAACAAGATCGACACCATCGGCGCACTCCCGATGGAATATTACGAGTTTTACGAACTCGGTTTTGACGGCGACCCGATCCCGCTGTCATCTCTGCACGGCACCGGCACGGGCGACCTCCTTGACCGCGTTCTGGAACTGGCTCCGAGCGACGAAACCCCCGCGGAGGACGACGACACGATCCGTGTGGCCGTCATCGGAAA
>JAGHUY010000077.1 GCA_018064545.1 Candidatus Apopatosoma intestinale
GCGATCCCGTAGGCGCGAAAGAGCCGCCGCATCGCCGCTTCCGCTTTGTCGGAAAGCCAGGCGGGCGCGAGCATGGCGTCGAGTTCCCGCGAGAGGATACCGGCGGCGTGCAAAAACCGGTAGGCCGACTCGTAGCAACGCGTTTTTTCCGTCGCCAGAGCGATGACGTCCGCCCGGTGCTCCCGCAGTTCGGGGAGGCGGAACGCCTCGGACAGATCGACGGTCTTTTCGCATACGCCGGGCAAACGCGGCTCGACCGCGTGGGGCGGGGTCGCGTCGATGACCGCCGCCGAAAGCGTCGGGAATTTCACCCCGTCGAGCGACGACGGGTCGGACGAACAATGGTAGTATTCCACCGGAATGCCCCGTTTTTCGGCCTCTGCCCCGAGCGACCGAAGCAGCGTGGATTTGCCCGTTCCCGGCCCTCCTTTCAAGAGATAGAGCCGATCCAGTTCCCTCGGCGGGAAAACCGTGTCGAACAGACTCACAAAGCCGTCTTCCGTGTTGGCGGCGGCAAAAAAGCGACGTTCCGTCATAAAAAAAGTCCCCTTTCCTCGTTTCTGTGCCATCCTATGTCCGTGCGGGGCGGCTTGCCAGTGAAAAAATGAAAAAACAGGAGAAAAATTGAAAAAGGTTCTTGACATCCATTCCCTGCGGGTATATAATGGTAAACGAGAATTTTGGTTCTCAATGTCTTGTATTGCGGAGGGAGGGAAAAAAGAATCATGGCTGAAATCCGAGTAAAAGAGAATGAATCTCTTGACAGCGCTCTTCGCAGATTTAAGAGACAGTGCGCTCGTTCCGGTGTTATCGCGGAAGTAAAGAAGAGAGAACACTATGAGAAGCCGAGTGTTAAGCGCAAAAAGAAGTCCGAAGCAGCAAGAAAGCGCAAATTCAAGAGCTAAACATCAACAATGAGGAACGCCACGGGACCCCCGTGGCGCTCTCTGTTTTGGGAAAATAAATTATCACACCGCAGGGCGGGCGGCTCTGCTCCCGCCGCATCTGAAAATATAAGGAGATTCCCATGTCAGAAAAATCAGCATTTCTCGAAATCGGAAAGATCATCAACACGCACGGTGTCCGCGGCGAAGTGAAAGTGGAGCCGTGGAGCGACAGCCCGGACACGTTCCGGACGGTGAAGACCGTCCGCACGGAGACGGGGGAGACGTTTTCCGTTCTCTCACGCCGGACGCACGCGGGGCGTTTCGTTCTCCTGACGCTTGCCGGCATCGACAGCGTGGAGGCGGCCATCCGGTTAAAGAACCGGGTGATTTCCGCACCGCGCGAAGAGATCAGAAAAGCACCGGGGTCGCATTTCATCTGCGACCTTGTCGGCCTGCCCGTGACCGACGCGGATACGGGCAAAGTCTACGGCACGCTTTCGGATATCGAAGCGGGCGTGGCGCAGGAACTGTACGTCGTAAAAACCGCGTCCGGCGCGGAAGTCCGCATTCCGAACGTCCCTGTTTTCGTAAAAGAGATCGACGAGGAGCGGGGGATTTTCATCACCCCGATCCCGGGCTTTTTTGAGGAGGAAGACGCATGAGGATCGACATCATGACGCTGTTCCCCGACCTGTGTGAAACGGTGCTGTCGGAGAGCATCATCGGCCGTGCGCGGAAAGCGGGCATTCTCGACATCCGCACGCATCAGATCCGCGATTATTCGGAGGACAAGCACCACCGTGTGGACGATACGCCCTACGGGGGCGGTATGGGGATGCTGATGGGGCCGGAGCCGATCTGGAATTGCTATCGGGCGATCACGGAGGGCGTAGGCGAAACCGAACGCCGCCGCGTGATCTATCTGTCGCCGCAGGGGCGGGTGCTTTCGCAAAGCATCGCCGCGGAACTGGCAGGAAACTATGACCGGCTGATTTTGCTCTGCGGCCATTATGAGGGCGTCGATCAGCGCATCCTCGACGAGATCGTGGATGAGGAGATTTCCATCGGCGACTACGTGCTGACGGGCGGGGAGATTCCGGCCTGTATCCTCACGGACTGCGTGGGGCGGCTGGTACCGGGCGTGCTCGCCGACGCGGAGTGTTATGAAAAAGAGAGTTTTTCGGACGGGCTTCTGGAATACCCGCAGTATACCCGCCCGTATGAGTTTCACGGCGTCAAGGTGCCGGACGTGCTCGTAAGCGGCCACCATGCCAATATCGACGCGTGGCGGCTCGAAAAAGCGCGGGAGAAGACCGCAAAGGTCAGACCGGACTTGCTCGAAAAGAAATAGTAAGTTTTCATTCCGCCGCTTGCGGCACCTTAACCTTAAAACTGAAAACTGAAAACTTTCAAAAAAACTGTCCATACTCTCAAAAAAGGAGGAATTGCCATGGCAGAAGAAAAAAGCCGCCCCATCCGCACGGTATCCGGCATTCTCGTTGCGACCGCCGTCTCGAAAATCCTCGGCCTCGTCCGGCAGATGCTCTTTGCCGCCCGGTTCGGGGACAGTGCGGAAGCCGTGGCAATCGACACCGCCTCCACCGTTCCGCTGACCGTATTCGATCTGCTGTTTGCCTCTGCCATCGTCGGGTGTTTCATTCCCGTTTTTGCCGCGGCAAAAGCCGAATCCGAGGCGCGCGCCCGCCGTTTCGCCTCCTCGTTTCTCGCCGCCGTCGGTTCTCTTACCGTGCTCATCTCGGTGCTCGGCATCGTCCTTGCCCGGCCGCTCGTCTCGCTTCTATCCCCCGCTCTCTCGCCGGAGACCGCGCGGCTTTCGGCCGATCTTTTGCGGCTCATGATGCCGACGGTCGTTTTGTCGGGACTCGTCTTTACGTTCACCGGCCTGTTGCAGTCCTATTCTCTGTTCTTCCTGCCGGCGGCCGTCTCGTCCCTCTCCAATCTGCTTCTGATCGTCTGCCTCGCGTTTCTGAAAAATCCCGATGAAGCCGGTGTGCGAACACTTGCCGTCGTCTATACCGCGTCGTGGGGCGTGCAGGTCCTCTTTCTGCTCATCCCGGCCCTGCGGAAAAAACTCGTGCCGGACGTGTCGCCGAGCCTCCGGAATCCCGACCTTCTGAACGCTTTTTCCCGCGCGCCCGCCGTGCTGGTCGGCTCGTGGCTGCTGCCCGTCGGGCTTTGGCTTTCGACGCGTTTTGCCTCTCTCGTGAGCGAGGAGGCCATCACCGCCTATCACTACGGCTATCATATCTTTCTGATCCTCGGAGGCGTCCTCGTCTACGCAGTCTGTAACTTCGTCTTTCCCCGTTTTTCCGCGCTCCTTTCGGCCGGAAAGCGTGAGGAGATGCAGAGTGCTCTCGATCGGTCGCTCGTCGCCGCTCTGCTTCTGACGCTTCCGGTCGCGGCCGGTGCGTTCGTGCTGGCGGAGCCCATCGTCAAAATCTGTTATCAGCGCGGCGCGTTCTCGGAGGAACTGGCCGGTGAAACGGCCGGCGTTCTTGCCGTCCTCGCCCTCGCCATCCCGTTCTACGCCGTTACGGAGGTGCTGACCCGTGCCCTGTTCGCGGCGGGAAAGGCGCGTGCCTGCGCCGTCTCTTCGCTTGTCGCCATCGCCGGATGCACCCTTTCCAACGTCATTTCGGCGCGATTCTCCCACCGACTGCTTTTCGTCTCGCTCTCGTTTCTCGCCGCCCTCGTCCTCTCGGCACTCGCACTCGGCGTCGTCGCGCGAATGCGGTTCGGTCTTCGCGCTTCTCTTGTCCGGCGTGCTCTCGTCGCCGTGTCCGGCGGCGTTCTCTCCGGCCTTTTTATGAAAATTCTGCTCCCGATCGCCGGCCGGATCGTGCCGGAAAACGGCTTTATCGGAAATTTCTTGCTCTCGGCTCTTGTATTTTGTGCCGGTTTTGTGGTATATAGTATATGGTTCATCGTCTGGCGTCCCGCTTTTCGGGAAACCGGACGGCAATAATCGGCCGGCATCCGGCGGAAAGGAGGCTCGCATGGCGGGCGGAAAAAAGCATCTTATCCGGAACAGCGTGATCGTCGGCGGCCTGACCGGTGCCGTCGCGTCGCTCTATCGCAGCGTTCATCGGAGCGTCGCCGGGGTACTTTTCACCTCTTATGACGCGCTCGCCTCCCGTTTTTCCGAATCGGCCATCGTCCGGTTCCTCCGGGAGCGCAAACAGAAAGCCTCCCGCATGACCGGGCTCCGGCAAAAGGGCGCCCGCGCCGCTGAGAGCAGTTTCTTACTCGGCCGCGTAAAGGAATTAACCAATCGGATCCTCGCCGCTCCCATCTCGGCACTCGGCGTGTTCTCCGCCTCGTTCGGCCTGTACAGCGGCATCATCTTTCTTTTGAAAGTGTACGCGTTCAGCGAAAAGCACAGTTTCTCCGAACTGCTCACAAGCGGCATTTTGATCGTCCTCGCGTTCTTTTTCTTCGCCGGTCACGGGACCGTGGCGGAGGCGATCGCCGACAGTTCCATTCTCACCTTCGTTTTTCATGAGATTCTCGGGCTTCGCCGTTTCTACGCCGACACCGTGCCGAGAAATGAGAGCGGGTGGGGTCTCCTGTTCGCCCTCGGCATGATCTTCGGCCTCTCTTCCGTCGTGATCCCGCCGATCCGGGTCCTCGCGGCGATCGGCATGATCATCGTGGCGGCGCTGGTCCTCCGGCATCCGGAATCCGGCGTGCTGATGCTCTTCCTGCTCCTCCCGTTTTTGCCCACCATGGTGCTGGTGGGGCTGACGCTCTTCGGCGGCCTCTCTCTTGCCATCAAGGTCATGCTCGGCAAACGGGTCCTCGCGTTCACCCCTGTGGACGCGGCCGTGCTCGTCTTTGCGCTGTTCATCCTGTTTTCCGGCATCGTCTCGCGGGACGCCCGTTCGAGCATTCCGCCCACACTTGTCTACCTCGTCACGGTC
>JAGHUY010000089.1 GCA_018064545.1 Candidatus Apopatosoma intestinale
TGCTTTCGGGGAAGAGATAGTGGTACAGATCGATGAAATAGTCATCGGTCATGCTGGCGATGTAATCGACGATGAGCTGGTTCGGTTCCGTTTTTTCATAGGGGATCGCCCGGGCGTGGTGGTCTTCTTTCACATAGGCGATATGGTGCGTGTAAATCGGGGAACGGGTGTTTTCGTGTTTCAGATCGTCAAGCAGCTGCTCGTAGATCTCGCTCATCATCGGTCTGATGGCCTGCTCCAACCGGGCACGGTCTTCTTTGTTGGTGTAAATGACGGCGTAGTTTTCCCGCATCATCGTCTGCAAGGAGACGAAATGTTCGTGATCCATGCAGATATACGGCTTTCCGTAACTGTTTTCGATGATATTGACCACAAGGCTGTTGATGATCTGCGAATTGATCGAGCCGCCGGCCTCTTTCTCAAACGTATCTTTCCCGAGAAGTTGTGCGCTGACGGCGTCCTGCCGGTCTTTGCCGAGATAGGCGATGATATCCGAAACGCGCACGACGCACCCTTCGAGCGTCGAGGGGATCAGGTGCTTCATGTAGGACTTGTCTTCATAGCAACGGCGGATCATGTCGTCGAACTCTTCAAAACTCGTCATCGGTTTCGGCTGATACAGTTCCAGTTCCATCTCCCCGTTATGACAGGCGATGCCGTTTAACGTCTGCAAACTGAGATCGTAGGGATAGATGCCGTCCAAAACACGGACGGAATGGATGCTGTGCGAGAAGTGAAGACCGGTGTGGGCGCAGAAAAGTTCATCCAGATAGGTCTCCCCGGTGTGGGCAAACGGCGGATGGCCGATGTCGTGGCCGAGGGAGATGGCCTCGATCAGATCCAGATTCAGATGGAGTGCCCCGCCGATGGTCCTCGCAATGCGGGAAACCAACTGGACGTGCAGGCTTCTCCGTGTGATGTCATCGTTTTTGAACAGAGAAAAGACCTGTGTCTTATCGGTATAGCGGTTGTAAAACGGGCAGTACAGAACGCGATCGATATCGTGGGCATAAGCCGGACGCCAGATGGTGGCGTGATAGGAAGACGCCATATCCCTGCGGATGGCATCGCTCCCCTTGGCCGCGACTTTGGGATACGTTCCGTTTTCGGCTTCCTGCTCCATCCGGCGAAGGAGTTCGGAAGAGACCTTGTCATATTTCGACATACGAATGCCTCCCTGTTTTCATATTGATCCATTCTTATTCTATCATAAAAAAAGCGCAACGAAAAGAGGTTTTATAAAAAAAGGCTGTCAAAAACGCAAAGGTTTTTGACAGCCTTGTTTGATTCATCAATAAGCTTCTACATAGTCCAGTGCAAAGGGCAGACAGGTCATGGCTTCGTATACATAGCGGTTAGCCGTGGTGAGTTTGCCGTTCACGGTGATCCGTTCAATGCCGTACTGATCTTCCATATCCTTTGCCGTATACGTCTTTTCCGAGGTGCTCATCACGCCGGCTAAATACGTCACGTACTCGTCATACGCTTTTTCATCAAAGGAAACGTGATTGTCCGAAAGGATCTTTGAGGACACCAGATCTTTGGAGGCCATATCTTTGGCGGAGTCTTCCACATAGGCGTCAATGCCGTCGGGGAACAGGATCTCTTTCATCTCATCCAGTTTATAATAGGCGGAATAGAGAGAGTAGTAATAATTCAGCATCTCATCGGCGTTCTTCTTGTAAAGTTTTTTATAGGACTTCATCAGAGAAGACGGATAATCGGTGAATTCGGTCTTGCCGACGATCAGTTCGGTTCCGTAGAACATGCTGTAATACTGGATGGCCACGGCCTCCCTGAATTCCAAAGCGGACTTGTACTCGGTCTTGTCCAGAACGAAAGCATCGGTCATGGCATAGGCTTTGTGGATCGTGATCTCGAACTTGGTCAGTTTGCCGGCTAACGTTTCGGTTCCGTAATTCTCCGGGAACGTGACGTCGATGGTGAAGGTTTCGCCGACGGTGTGGCCGACGAGAGCGTCTTCAAAACCGGGAACGAAATTCGCTTTTCCGAGGATCATCGAATAGTCCTCATTGGAGCCGCCGTCAAAGAGTTTTCCGTCCAAGGAACCGGCAAAATCGATCGTGATGATGTCGCCGAGTTCTACGGCCTCTCCGGTCTTCTTCTCGCCGCCGAGTCCGCACGAAATCTGAATGAGCAGAGGAATCAGTTCCGCGTCGCTATATACGAGGGGATAAACGGCGGTAGGCGTGATGGTGAAAGCCACGGTCTTTCCCGCGACGGTCGCATCCTTGTAGGTGGACGGGATGTTCATATCAAACGTGAAAGACTTGTTGTATTCTATCGTGCGGTACTGGCCGGACGTGATCTCGGCCTTGGTAACGTCGGCGATCAGAGCGTTGTCAAAAACGGCGTTGCCCGCTTCTTTTCCGACCACATAGCCTTTGACGCAGTCGTCTTTGGTATTCAGCGTCCACGGCTTATATTCAGCCACCATGCGTTCCCCGTTATCCTCAGAGAGGATCACACTGGCCGAAACCATAAAGTCGATGGCATATCCGTTCATCAGGGTAAACTGCGAATACTCTTTCGAAATGGAGATACGGTTATTGTTATAGCCCTCTCTCAGCATATCGAAAGTAATGTCTTTCGGGTCCATGATCTTGCCGTACCGGCTGTAATCAGCATTTTCGTAGTCGAAACTCCCGCAGGAAACCAGCGCGATCAGCATGGCGGCGGTCAAAAGCAGACACAAAATTTTTTTCATGTTGTTCATCCTTTCGTCCGGGGCGATCCCACGGACCGGTTTATTTCATCTTCGCAAAGGCGGAGATGGATTGACATGTGTTCTATATCATATCACAAAATAAAAAAGAGTACAAGCATTTTTTGAATAAATTTACAAAAAAGGTGCGAATTTTGACGCAAATCAAACACTTTCCGACTGCTTTTTATGCTTTTTGCACAGCGATCTCAGATAGGAAACGGTCTTGTTCAGTTTGTCGAAATCGTTTGTCCCGTCTTCCCGGAGAACGGGGGACTCCACCGCCATGGCGGCAGGGTAGGAGGGAAGCGCCTCAAAGAGAGCGTCAAAGTCCTGCCCGCCCTCGCCCGGATGGAGGATGGGACGCAAAGTTTCCCATTCCCGCAGACCGCCGCGATAGTCGCTTATGTGCATATGGCGGACGTTTTTCCAAAGTGGGCTTTGCAGGATGTCGGCCGTCTCGCCGTGGAAAGCCCCGAACCGCGTATCAAACGTAAAAGGCGCGTCGGGAAAGGCGGCGGCGATCTGTTCCCACGCCCGCAGGGGCGTTCCGGCTTTGCAGGGAATGTTTTCGATCGTCAGTACGGTCTCGGCTTCTTCGGCAAGCGAGAAAAAGGATGCCAATTTTTCAATGGCGGCGGGCAGAGCATAGTCGGAAAATGCGCCGCCCCACAGGTGCAGAACGGCAAGATGCGCTCCAACTTCCCGGCATAGGGCGAGGTTCTCTTTCAGATGGCGGACGGCTTCCGCAGTGCTTTCCGGCGTGTTTTCCGCCAGCAGAATGCCGATTTTCTTTTCCAGATGAACGGTACGGGGGACGAAATTCTCTTTTTTCAGAATGCGGGAAACGTCTTCGTATATTCCATACCACGGTTCGAGCGTCATCAGTTCAAAACCGTCGCAGTCGAGAACCTCCCGCGCGGGCGGGATCAGACGGGGGTCAAAGCCGTTGGCACGGCCGATGATGGCGCCGGTGGAAACTAAGACCGAGGGTGTGGCTGGCTTTTTCATGACTGTTCCTTTTCCATCAGTTCGACGATGTCGGCGATGGCACCGTCTTTGCAATGGCATACGATATGATCGCAGATGCTCTTGACTTTGTCCGTGGCGTTTTCGGGACAGCAGGCTACGTCTGCCGCTTCCAGCATTTCCAGATCGTTATCGTAATCGCCGACACACCAAAGGCGGATGTCGGGATTTATTTTGCGATATTCCTCCCGCAGATAGCGGAGTTGATAGGCCTTGGAAATGCCCTTTGGCTGGACTTCCAGAATGTGAGGCGCGGAACGGGTAACGGTGACGGAATCGGCATACGCGACGCGCAGATACGCGCCGATCTCATCCAGGATTTCCGGCATCTTATAGGTCACGACGATCTTGAAGAGGTTATCCGGATGCAGTTCCTCGCGGGACACGATGTGGAGCAGATGCTCGCCGTGAAAACTCGCGACCTGATCCCGGACGTACTGATCTTCTTCCAGTACGAGAAAACCGGCTTCAAACGATCCGCGGATGCCCACCATGGGGAACCGGTCGCGGACGTCCAGATAGACGGAACGGGCGGCGGCGCTGTCCACGTAATGCGGGTTGAGAATCTGATCGGTCTTTGCGTCGTAGAGGAAACTGCCGTTGCAGAGAACGTACGGCATGGTGGCAAATTTGGCGGGATCGCCCGGAATGATAACGCGGTAGTCGAGATGATTCCGGCCGGAGGCAAAAGAAAAGCGGCCGCCGTTTTCGTTGAAATACCGGACGGCTTCCAGATTGCGCGGCGACGTATAGCCGTTTTGCCAGATGAATGTGCTGTCGATATCAGACGCCAGCATATAATTCTCAAATTTTTTCATAGGTTCTCCGTTTTGCTTCGCAGTTTTTTCAGAAGAGTTTCAAAATAGTCCGGCAGAGGGCAGGAAAAAACCATGGACTTGCCGGTGCGCGGATGGGTAAAGCGGATTTCGCCCGCGTGGAGCGTCTGCCCGATCAGCCCCTTGCCGTATTTCTGCTCGACGGGGTCGCGGGGACGGCCGTAAACGTCGTCTCCGAGGATCGGATGCCCGATGCTGGCGAGGTGAACGCGAATCTGATGCGTGCGTCCGGTTTCCAGTTCACAGCGAACCAGTGTCAGGCCGGGAAATATTTCGAGCGGCGTGACGTGGGTGACGGCGGAACGGGCGTTTTTATCCGTGACGGCCATTTTCTTCCGGTCGACGGAACTGCGGCCGATGGGTTTATCCACGGTGAGCGGCTCTTCGATGCGGCCGAGTGCCAAGGCTGTGTAGATCACGGAAAAGGCATTATCTTTAATATAAACGGACAGGGCGAGGTGCGCCTCATCGTTTTTGGCGACCAGAAGCAGGCCGCTCGTGTTTTTGTCGATCCGGTGAACGATGCCGGGACGCGCGACGCCGCCGATGCCGGACAGGGAATCGCCGCAATGGGCGAGGAGCGCGTTGACGAGCGTCCCCGACGGATTCCCGGCGGCCGGATGGACGACCATCCCTTTCGGCTTGTTGATGACGAGCAGATCGTCGTCCTCATACAGAATATCGAGAGAAATATCCTCCGGCGAGGCGGTATCGGGAACGACCGGCGGAACAGAAAGACAGACGGTCTCCCCGCCTGTCAGTTTATAGTTTTTCGGTTTTGCGGTGCCGTTGACGGTGATATGACCGTCTTCCAGCAACTTCTGAATCCGGGAGCGGGTGACGCCTTCGCTCTCCGCGAGAAAAACGTCCAGTCGCTTTCCCGCGTTATCCGGCGTGATCGGAATCGTCTTCATACGGTTTTTCCTCCGGCTTTTCCGTTTTCTTCTCTTTTTTCTCATCGCGGAAAAACTCTTTGTCGATAAAGATCAGATAGACAAACATGAGAGCGGCGCCGACGGTGACACAGCAGTCGGCCACGTTGAAAATGGGAAAATCGATGAAATCGGCGGCAATAAAATCCACGACGGCTCCGTCAAACAGAACGTCTCCGTGGAAGACGCGGTCGATCATGTTGCCGATCGCCCCGCCGAGAACGAGGGAGAGAGAAAATCCGAACAAAAACGGCAATTTCCGGTAGCGGTACAAAATGACCGGCAGTACGATCAGAGCGAGAGCCGTGACCACGAGAAAGACCCAACGATTGCCGCTGAACATTCCCCAGGCGGCCCCGCTGTTTTCAATGTAGCAGAACGAGAACAGTCCCGGAATGACCGGGATCCTCTCGTAGACCGCCATGGTCAACGTCACCAGTTTCTTGGTCCCTTGGTCGGCGAGCACCGATAGGAGGACGACCAGTCCCCACAGAAGTGCGCGGGGAAACGGTTTTTTGTCTTTCATGAGAATCTCCCTATGAGATTATTTGCGAATTTTTTCCGACTTTTTGGTCGGGAGCAGAGCGTCGATGTCCAGCGTCAGCTGTTTGCCCAGATTGTCTGTTTCGGCCGCGGCGGCGCCTTCGTATTCATCCAGCAGTTCCATGACGGAGGGGACGATCGACTTCGGCTTTTTGACGGGGACTGCCGCCTCTTTTTGCTCATTCTTTTCCAGTTCGTTTGCCATGTCGTCGACGCGGTCGCGAAGAAGTCCCTGCTGTTCCTCTTCGGTCAGAATGTCTTCGAGTTTGATGTCGTACTGAGCGGCGACCTCTTTTTTCAGGTTGGTGATCATGCGATCCACGTAGCGGTCGGACGTCAGTTCATCGTATTCGTATACGGGAACGAGCTGGTCGATCAGTTCGATGTGAAGACGGTATTTTTCAAACAGTTCTTTTTTGAATTCGCCGACGTTTTCCTGAATGTTGGCCAGATCGTTTTTACGGGCTTCGATCTTGTCCCGGAAGTTGGCAAGCAGTCCGTCGCAACTCTTCTTGACAGAGGCCAGAATATCGTCTGCCCGCGCATAGGCGTCGTTTACCACCTGATCGGCCGCGCGCTTGGCGGTTTCCAGAATCCGCTTGACCTGTTCTTCTTCTTTATCCAGATTTTCGAGACGGGACTGGGCGTCGGAGAGTTTTTGCTCCAATTCCACGTTCTCGCGGTAAAGAACCGCGTAGTTTTCGGACAGACGGTTCAGGTACTCGTTGACTTCGCTTATGTTATACCCGCGGATGGAGCGGGAAAAATGGCGGTTCGCGCTGTTCCCCTGCTGATTCGGCATATGAGACGACCTTCCTTTTCAAAAAATAAGGGGCTGTAAAAAAAGTCCAGACCGAAAAAGCGAAAAAGGGGCTAACCTTGGGCAATTGCCCAAGGTTTCTTTTTAAGGAAGGAAATCCTGCGGATTTCGTTTTATTGTATTCGCTTTCTCTCTTGCCGGGGACCCCCAAAAAGTGCGTTGCACTTTCCGGGGAACCCCTTTTGCCGTTTTCCCGCTGGCCGTACACTCAGTACTGTCTGCGCGGGAAGAACGACAAGTCTGAACATTTTTTCCGCGCCCCTTGTAGGACAATTGGAGCGGGCTGTAAAAAAACATTGGTTTTTTTACAGCCCGTGTATTTATGTTGTATGAATCTGAAAACCTGCTTTTATCTCATTAAAAGAGAGTATCGCTTGTCAGATCAACGGGAGGACGCTGCATCGTAACGCTTTCCTCGCGGGATCTGCCGGAACTGAGCTGGTCGCTGGATACGGCTACGTTTCTGGGCGTGATCACGAACGTGTTGTTGGCCACGCGAAGGAACTGACCGTCGATGGAATATGCCACGCCGGACAGGAAGTCGAGCATTCTTCTGGCGGTCTCCTTATTGGCGGCTTCCAGATTGATGACGACCGTGCGGCCGCTCAGCAGATGGTCGGCGATCTGATTGCCGTCCTCAAAGCGTTCGGGACGAACCACCTTCATCTCGATGGCGGTGGAAGTCAGGCTCATGCTGCCGGGGGTCGGGCGGGACGGAACCACGGGTGCGCGGTAGTCTCTGTCATCCGTCATCGGATACATGGCGTCGTCGTCATATTCTCTTTCGGTCCCCACCATATTTTTGATTTTATCGAAAAGTGCCATAAGTAACCTCCGTTATTTTGATAGAATCCATTTTTTCATGCATCTTTTTTCTCATTATATCACACAGGTGTATAACTTTGCAACGGCTTTTTTCGATTTTTTGAAAAAAATTTCGCTTTTTTTTCGGGAAATCGGGAAACCCATCACGGAATCCTCTTGCCGTCATACAGATCGGGCATCCCGACGATGATGCGGTCAAGCGGCCCGAGCGATTCCCCCTGTTTTACGATCGTGTATCCGTCTTTTTCAAACAGGGGCGTGACCGTGCGCGACGCGGCGAAACCTTTTTTAAAAATATAGACGTATCGGCGTCCGGTCCCGGATTCGATCCGCAGAGAAGAGGAGGGGATTTTATAGCCCGTATGGGTGCGGACGGTGATCTCGATCCGTCCGCGTCTGGCAAACGAAAAATCTTCCGGCATTGCTCGCGTCGATAGGACAAGAAGCACCGTTCCGTCTTCTCTGTCGACCTTTTTCTCCACTGTCATCGGAATTTTCCGGCTGTCGGAACGGTCGGTAAAGCGGCAGGCATAGGTCTTGCCGACGAGAATCTCCGAAGCGGAGGCGTCCGTCGTCGTCAAGGCAAAGAACCACTCGGCATCCTTGACCAGAACCCCGACGGTGCTTTCGACGGCGACCGGCGAGAGCGTTTCCAATGTTTTAAAGTTCTCCGTGTCCAGCGATAACGCCAGAGACGGGGTGAAAAGCGAGTCCAGCCCGTCGGCGTAGGAATAGAACCAGCCCGAGCAGGGAACCGTAACGGTCTCCGACACCGAGCCGAGACGGGAGAGAAGTTGATCTTTTTCCCGTTCCCGCGCCACGATCTCGGCGGAAAAATCTGCCCGGCTTCCCGTCAAGAGAAGCCGCTGATTCGTCAGTACGGCCAGCTCGTCCTGACAGGAGGCAAGCGTTGCCGTTTCGCCCCGGGCGGTGAGTCCGGTGATCGTTTCACTTACTTTGGCGATCCGATCGTCCAGTTCCGCGACGGTTTCGGTGCCGTTCAATTTGCTTTTTCCGAGAATGCCGATCTCCCGGTCAATTTCCGCGATACGGGCGGAAACGGCGGGATTCTCCTGCGGATAGGTGACGGCGACCGTCTTGCCGGCCGGCACTTTTTCCCCGTCGGAAACGAAGACTTGTTTTGCTCCCGTATAGGAGGAGGCGACAATCTCCGCGTCCCGGAACAGAAACCCGGTTCCGGAAATCACCTCGTCAAATGCGTCGGCACTGACGGTGAACAGGGTGGTCTTTTCGCCCAGTCCGGAGAGCAGATGGTACAGGAGATAGACGGTGAACAGCACGCACAGAACCAGGGAGAGCGCATATTTCAAAAAGCGATTCACAGCCGACCTCCTTTCGGATCACATGGGGGGAATTTCTTGGAATACGGCGCGGAACATGGCTTCGCCGTCCGGGTGATCCTCGCGGAAAAACCAACGGATCTTTTCGTTGCGCGCAAGCCATGTCAGTTGTCGTTTGATGTAGTGGCGGGTGGCGGTTTTCAGCCCTTCGGTACAGGCGTCAAGAGACGATTCTCCCCGGAGATAGGGGAAAAATTCCTTGTATCCGATGGCGGCGGACGCCGTCGAGTTCTTTTCAAAACATCCGGCTTCCCACAGACGCCGCACTTCCTCGGGAAGCCCGGCTTTTATCATGAGGTCGACACGCTTGTCTGCCCGCCGGTAAAGCGTTTCGCGATCACGCGCCCCGACGCCGATCCAAAGAGCGTCGTAAGGCTCTTCGGCTCGGGCGGCCTTGTCGTCCCAGCTTGTTTTGGTCATGCCGGAACTCCGGCAGATTTCAATGGCGCGGATGACGCGCTTGACGTTGTTTTCGTGAATGGCCGCGGCGGCGACGGGGTCTTCTTTCTCCAAAATCCGGTGAAGAGCGGAAACTCCCTCTTTTTCGGCCAGCGCCCGCAGTTCTTCCCGCAGTGTTTCATCGGCTTTCAGTTCCCCGAACGACAGGCGGTTTACGATGCTGTCCATATACAG
>JAGHUY010000267.1 GCA_018064545.1 Candidatus Apopatosoma intestinale
TCGGTATAGGCTTCTTTCGTCACGTCGCCGCCCTTGATGACTTCCACAATGTCGATGCCGAACTTTTTGGCGAAATCGTAGTCGCGTCCGTCGTGGGCGGGAACGGCCATGATCGCGCCCGTGCCGTAGCCCATCATGACGTAGTCGGCGATGTAAATCGGAATCTCCTTGCCGGAGACCGGATTGATCGCGGAAAGGCCGGACAGCCGCACGCCCGTCTTCTCTTTGACCAGTTGCGTGCGCTCAAATTCGGTTTTCTTCGCGCAGACCTCCTGATACGCCTTCACCTCGTCCATATTGGCGATGCGGTCGGCGTACTTTTCGATCAGCGGATGTTCCGGTGCCATGACCATGAACGTCACGCCGAACAGCGTATCCGGACGGGTGGTATAGATGCGAAGTTTTTCGTCGGTGTCTTTCAGGCCGAAATTGACGAAAGCACCCGTGGATTTGCCGATCCAGTTGACCTGCTGTTGCTTGATGTTCGGCAGATAGTCCACGCCGTCAAGACCGGACAGCAGACGGTCGGCATACTTGGTGATCCGCAGATACCAGACCACCTTGGATTTCTGAACCACGTCGCTGTGGCAGATGTCGCACTTGCCGCCCTGGCTGTCCTCGTTGGACAGGACGACCTTGCAGGACGGGCAGTAGTTGACGAGAGCCGTATCGCGGAAGACCAGCCCGTTTTCAAACATTTTGAGGAAGATCCACTGCGTCCACTTGTAATAGTCCTCATCCGTGGTATCGACGACGCGGTCCCAGTCGAACGAGAAACCGACGCGGCGGAGTTGGGAGGTGAATTTGGCGATATTGCGGTCAGTCACCTCGCGGGGATGGATCCCCGTCTTGATCGCGTAGTTTTCGGTCGGAAGCCCATAGGCGTCAAAGCCGATCGGGAACAGGACGTTATAGCCCTCCATCCGTCTCTTGCGGGCAACCACTTCCAGTCCCGAATACGCCTTGATATGGCCGACGTGCAGCCCGGCGCCGGACGGATACGGGAACTCAATGAGCGAGTAAAATTTCTTTTTGTCCGAGTGATCCTCGGCGCGGAACGCGCCGGCCTCGTCCCATGTCTTTTGCCATTTGGATTCGATGGCGGCAAAATCGTATTTCATAGTTTTCCTCCTGATTTATTCGCTGAAACAGTCATACGTTTCGAGAATATATTTTCCGATGTCATACAGAAGCCGGTCGGCCTGTTCACGCAAAGAAAGCGGCATATCGTGCAGTTTTTCCTCCCGCACTTCCCCGCTTATGATAAACGGTTTGCGTCCGGTACGTCCGCACGGTCCGTCCACTTCAAAATTGAACGTTCCGGCATAGCCGATGGTAAGAAGCGCACTCATCACGGCATCGTAATTGATGTTGCCGTAGAACGGCGCCAGATGCCAGTCGGATGAGAGCAGGTTCGGTGCTCCGCCGTTGTCGTGGAGATGCAGGCTCCACAGTCGGGAACCGAGTTTGGTGATCTCCTCATACTGGTCGAGCCCGTTCAGATTGGCGTGTCCCACATCCCAGTTGACACCGAGAAGCGGATGGTTCACCTCGTCCACGATGGCGATCAGATCATCCGCATTCGGGACGGTATTGCCCAGATTTTCCAGCGCGATCTTCATATTGTACTTTTCCGCGACGGGCATCAGGCGGCGCAACGCTTTGATATTCTCTTCGATCGTCTGATCGTGCGTCAGCGGTACCGGGCTGTTACCGGGATGGACGACCATCAGCGGCACGCCGATCGCCGCGGCGATCGCCATGGCGGCCGGCGTTTTTTTCATGTAATATTCCCCGCCGTCGTCACCCATGGAGTTGCCGGCCGGTTCGTGACACTGCACGGGAACGAGTTCCAGTCCATCAAAGGCACGCTTATACTCGTCAATGACCTCCTGCGGTCTCGTCCAATAGCGCGTCCCGGGGAGAAACCGGGTGAAAAGCGAAACGTCTATGTAACGGAACCCCACCCGTTTGAGATGGGAAAGTGTGGCCGTGATGTCGTCTCCGTAAAAGCCGAAGAGAGGGCCGTTTGTCTGCGAAAGTTTCATATATAAGCCGCCCCCTTACAGCGATTCGACCGGGACTTCTTCGGCGTCGCCCCACAGTTTTTCCAGTTTGAAAAACTCGCGTTCCTCACCGCCGAAAATGTGCACCATCACGTGGGCGTAATCGTACACGATCCAGCGCCCCGTCTCATACCCCTCCGTGTGGAGGGGAGTCAGGCCGCGCTCGGACAGTTTGTATTCCAGCGCCCCCGCGATGCCGCGGATCTGGGTGCTCGACGTACCGGTGCAGATCACAAAGTAATCCGCCATCACCGTCTTGTCCCGGATGGCCAGCAGTCTGACGTCTCTCGCTTTCTGATCTTCGAGGATCTGCACGATCTCACGCGCCATCGTCTCGGGGTCAGCATCGGTCAGCATCGTTTTTTCCGTGTTTTCCGTGTTCTCCATAAGTGTTCTCCTTTTATGTCAAGATTGATAATAATCGTCAAGATAACGGACAGAGGCATCGGTAAAGAAACCCTCCGCGTCAAAGAGGCTCTCGGGGATGCTCTGGGTATAGACGTTCAGATAGCGGTTGATGTCCGCGCGCGCCGCCTCTTTGTTGAGGCAGAAGTAACGCCATGCCCCGGTTTCGTCATTCTGAACGACACTGCCGCCGACGGTCTTCACCGTCACGTTTTCATCGGGAACGGCAAACACCGCACGGGTAAAATAGATCAGTTCCTCCGTCGTGATATCCGTCACCGTGTTCTCGCGGAGAGACTGGGCGATGGCGAGGAACGAGGGGAGCGTCATTTTACTTTTGACCTGGGAGAGCGCCGCCCGCATGAAGTCCGCACGGGTGTCGATCCGGTCAAGGTCGCCGGAGGAATAGCCCGAACGGAAGCGGATCAGCCCCTCGGCGTCCGAACCGTTCAAGGTCTGCATCCCGGCTTTCAGATGGATATGCAGATTCTGATAGGGGTCGTCGTAATCCATATTCATCGGCACGTCGAAATCCACGCCGCCGATGCGGTCGATCGCATCCCGGAACACCGCGGTATCCACGAGGATATACCGGTCGATCTGCATACAAAGCGACTGTTCCAGCCGGGAGCAGACGTTCCGCATGGCTCTCTCCCGCCGATCCTCGGTCTGAAATGTGTGATAGTGGGAACTGTACATGGCGTTGACGGTGACCGCGTAGGAATAGCCGCCGACCGTCTTATTGATGAACGTATCCCGCGGCAGTTGCACCACGTTGATCTTCTTATCGTTTGTGTTGAGAAGCACAAGCATCATGACGTCCGTATTGAGCGAGGCGTCGTCCACCCCGGCCACAAGGAACGTATAATAGCCCGGTTTTCTGGCATACAGGCCGCCTTCGACGACGGGCGCGTCCACGTCGACCGTTTCTTTCCCGGTTTCAAACGGAACGTCGTCCGAAACGCCCGGGCGGAAAAACAAAACGTAGGAAAGCCCGAAAGCCCCTGCCGAAAAAGCCACGATCAGCAAAGCGCAGATCAGCACGGCTTTCGCCTGTCCTTTTTTCTTTCTCATCTGAGAATGTGTCGTTTTCACTTTTTTCTCCTTTAATAACCTGCAAGAAGAGCCTCTCTCGCGGCAAGCGTCCGTTTGTCCACGGCGTTCCCGCTCTCGGAAAGATAGTTTATGGTAAAGTCGATGGCACGGCGACAAGCCTCTTTTTGAAGCGACTCACCGTCTTGCTTTGATAGTGGATATAGTCTTTCACATTCTGTGTGCAAATATTCCCGGAGTTCCCGGCAAAAGTCATAGGAACGCCCCGGTTCGGTCATATCGGCCAAGAATAACAGACGATCGACCGCCGTCATATCGGGACTTCCCGTCGTGTGGCAAAGAATCGCATGAAAGACCGTGTCGTTTACGATCCCGCTTCCCAGCCGTTCTCGCGCGAGTGCCGCCCCGCCCAGTTCGTGGACGGTCGCCTCCGTCGTCCCCCCGGCGTCGATGCCGTAGCGGGCGCAGAGGGCGAGTTGTTCTTCCATGGAAACGGATTTGGCAATGTCGTGGAGGAGCGCGGCGACAAGCAGGTTCTCCCGGTCGGGTTCGGCGAGGCCGAACGCGTCGGCATAATACTCGCACTCCGCGTAAACCCCCAGAATGTGTCGAAACCGTTTTTCGCTCACGAGCGGACGCACCGTCTCCGTAATGAGCGTTTTTTTCTCTTCCGTCATCGGTAAAGCCCCTTTTCTTTCGCGTATGAGGACACAGCGTCCGGCAGGTCGTCCCCCGTCGGGATTCCGGCACGGATTTTTGCCCGCACTTCCGTCGAGGAGAGCGGAACCGGCGTGCCGTCAAGGGGCACGATCTCCCCGCCGTACCGCTCCGAAAGAAACGCGATCTGCCGTCTCAGAACGTCACGGTCTTCTTCGGCTCTCGGCATTACGACAGGCGTGGCCATGGCGAGGATTTCTTTTGCGCCGAGCCAGCGGTCAAACGAGAGCAGCATATCCGTCCCGCAGAGCAGATACGGATGCTCCACCCCGCCGTCCGAAAGCCGTTTCAGCGTTTCCAGCGTATAACTTTTGCCGCCGCGCCGGATTTCGTCGTCGGAGACCGTCACGGGGCAAGCCGCAAAGTCCGCAAACGCGAGCCGCGTCATGGCGAGTCGATCCTGCGGAGACGCCCCGTCCCGTCCGGATTTGGCGGGAGAGAGAGAGGTCGGCATCACGATCAGCCGGTCAAGGTGCAGGGCGCAGACAAAATGCCGCGCGGCGGACAGATGTCCTCTATGAGGCGGATCGAACGATCCGCCGTAAAGACCGATCTTCATAGGAGAGACAGGTCGATTTTCCGTTTTTTCTCGTTGTCGGACGGGCGGAAGAGAACGAAGCGGTTTCCCACTACGCTCACCACGTCGGCGCCCAGCACTTCGCTAAGGCCGTCCGCCGCTTCCCGCGCCGTATATTCGCACGTTTCGAGCACGTGCAGTTTGATAAGTTCTCTGGCGTTCAATGCGTTCAAGACCTGAGAGGCCAGTTCCTCGGTGATCCCGCCTTTCCCGATCTGAAAGATGGTTTCGAGGGAATTGGCAAGCCCGCGCAGATACGCTCTCTGTTTACTGGTGATCATGATTATCTCCCTATTGCAATTTTTCTCCGCGCATCTTCTCCGCAAACGCGGCAAGCGAACGGGCGCGGTGACTGATCGCGTTTTTCCGGGGGCCGCTCAGTTCGGCAAACGACTGTCCCGCCGGTTCGTAGAAGAAGAGCGGATCGTAGCCGAAGCCGGCCGTGCCCCGATAGGTACGCAGAATTTTTCCCGGGCATTCGCCGCGGGCCGTCACCGTCCGGCCGTCGGGATAGGCAAGGCAGATGACGGAGACAAATTTCGCTCCCCGGTTTTCATCCGGCACGTTTTCCAGTTCCCGGAGCAGTTTTCGGTTGTTGGCCTCATCGTCGTGTTCCTCTCCCGCATAGCGGGCGGAGAAGATGCCGGGCGCACCGTCCAGCGCGTCCACGCAGAGGCCGGAATCATCGGCGATCGCAATATAGCCGAGGGAGGCGATGGTTTTCGCCTTGATGGCGGCGTTCTCTTCAAACGTCGTGCCGTCCTCGACGATCTCTTTGTCATACCCGATCTCGGCAAGGGATTTCACCTCGGGCAGATTCTCCCCGAAGACCGTTTCCAGGATCGCACGGATCTCCGCGATTTTATGTTGGTTATTGGAAGCAATGACAATGGGTTTC
The DNA here is from genome assembly GCA_018064545.1 of Candidatus Apopatosoma intestinale. Lineage (GTDB taxonomy): Bacteria > Bacillota > Clostridia > Oscillospirales > CAG-272 > Apopatosoma > Apopatosoma intestinale. The sequence continues at coordinate 5,717 of JAGHUY010000267.1, forward strand.
ATAGGCTCCTCCGTCAGTGAAACAGGGCTTCGATAAAGTCGTCGGCGCAGAAAGGTTGCAAATCCTCCACGTGTTCGCCGACGCCGATGAATTTGACCGGAATGCCCAGTTCTCTCTTGACGGACAGCACGATGCCGCCCTTGGCACTGCCGTCCAGTTTGGTGAGCACCAGTCCCGTGATCGCCGCGGCATTCTGAAATTCCTTTGCCTGAACGACCGCGTTCTGCCCCGTCGTCGCATCCAGTACGAGAAGCGTCTCCCGGATGGCGTCCGGCCGTTCTCTCGCGATCACGCGATTGATCTTTTCCAGTTCCATCATCAGATTCTTTTTGTTGTGAAGCCGTCCGGCGGTATCGACGATCAGCACGTCCGTGCCGCGTTTTCCGACCGCCCCGAGGGCGTAAAACACGACGGCAGCCGGATCGGCCCCCTCACTCTGACGGATCAGTTCCACCCCGACGCGATCCGCCCAGACGGCGAGTTGATCGATCG
>JAGHUY010000132.1 GCA_018064545.1 Candidatus Apopatosoma intestinale
TCTTGACACATTGCTCGGCATTCTGGCCTTTTTCACCTACGTGGTCGGGTTTTCGACCATCTTGGTGACCGTTTTCATTCTGCTTCGCCGGTTTTACCGCATTTTCTTTACCGATGATGGTTATCTGACCTTTACCCTGCCGGTTTCCACCCATTCGCTTCTGTGGGCCAAGATCGTGTCCGGCTTCGTCTGGACGATGCTGGGTCTGATCGCGGAAGCCTTTTGCGTGTTCTCCCTTTTCCTTGCCATTGCGGAACCGGAAGGATCGGTGCTGGATTGGATCCGGGATATGTGGATGGGACTGAAAGAGACGGTGCTTGCGACCTTCGGCAAAACCGACACTACGTGGATTTTGGTCGAAATCGCACTGACGGTTATCGTTTCCGTTCTGTATCAGCTGATGCTGTACTATCTCGCCATGTCGCTTGGCAGTATGATCGCCAAAAAGCATAAGATATGGGCGGCGATCGGGATGTATTTTGTCATCAACACCGTGGTCGGCTGGATCGAAATGCTGTCCATGCTTTTGTTCATGCCGTCAGTCTTTCTGTCGGCGGGAGACGTCTCTGCCGTCACAAGCGATATGTTACTCGTTGCCTCGTTCGTTTCTCTTGCCGTCGGAGCGGGAGAATACTTCCTTACCAACGCCATTCTGAGAAAGAAACTCAATCTGAACTGACGAAAAACGCGCAAAACCGAAAAGACACCGAAAATACCTCCGTGGCATATACTGGAAAAGAATTTTCCGGCACGGAGGTATTTTTTTATGGCCATCAAAATCTTTATTGATCAGGGACATAACCCACAGAACCCGAACGCGGGAGCGGAGGGAAACGGATACCGGGAGCAGGACCTCGTCTATGCGATCGGCGTGGAGCTTGCCTCACTACTGAACGAAAACGGCAATTTTGAGGCGCGTCTCTCCCGGAACGCGCCGGATGAGATTCTCGGAACCAGTGTGGCGACGAGCTTACGGAATCGGGTAGAGAATGCGAACCGTTGGGGCGCCGATTATTTTATCAGTCTGCACGCCAATGCCTCGGACATTCCGGCCGCTTCCGGGAGCGAGGCTTTCGTTTACAGCACGTCGGGTGAGGCGTATCCGTTTGCGGTCGATCTGTTGCAGGGCCTTTCCGAGGCGACGGGGCTACAGGATCGCGGGGTGACGGCGCGTCCGACGCTCTACGTTCTGCGGGCGACGTCGATGCCGGCGACGCTCGTGGAACTCGGTTTTATCACCAACGCCGGGGATGCCGCGCTGATGGCAAACAATCCGCGCCTTTTCGCGACGGGGCTGTATAACGGGATTTTGCGATATTTCGGTCTGTCATAGAACAAAAAGACTTGCCAAATTCGCTTCTTTGTTTTATAATGAAAACAGAATACGAGATAAAGGACGGAAAACGGTATGGAACAGTCTTTCGGTGATCCCGCAAGAGGAAAATGGAGTGAGGAACGCGCTTGGGCGTGGTACAATAAACGGCCGTGGATCCGCGGTTTCAACGGCTATCCGTCGAACTGCGTCAGCCGTATCGCCATGTGGCAACAATATAAGCACAAAGAGGTTTTCGACGAGATCCGCTATGAATTCGGCCTCGCCAAAGAGACCGGCTTCAATGCCGTCCGTGCCATCATTCAGTTTGAGGTATGGTACTACGAGCACGACTCGTTCATGGCCAATTTGGAAGAATATATTGCGCTTGCAGACGAATTCGGGCTCGGTGTCATGCTGACGCTCGGCAACGACGGCTATCCGCCGAAAGCGAAGTGGAAGCCCGTCGTTTTCGGGGAACAACCGTTCGATCTCGGCTATCACAGCGGCATCAAGACCGGCCCTTACGCGGGCGGCTATACCGAACCCGGGTACTCGCTGATCGACGAGCCGGAATTTGAGCCGCATTATTATGAAATGGTAGAGGAGATCGCCGCCCGGTACGCGAAGGATGAGCGACTGCTGATCTGGGACGTCTGGAACGAGCCCGGCATGTGCCGCCGCGATCTGCTCAGTCTGCGCCCGATGGAGAACTTTTTCGCCATCCTGCGCTCTCACGATCCCATCCAGCCGCTGACGGCGAGCATTTGGAGTTTTACCGAGGATATGCACGCCAAACGGGCTCTCGAACGCCGCGCGGCCGAACTGTCCGACGTGATCACGTTCCACTCCTACCGTCCGTATGCCGACACGGTGCTGATGGTGGAGACGCTGAAAGCCGACTACGGCCGTCCGCTTCTGTGCACTGAGTGGCTCCATCGGATTCTCGGCAATACCGTGGAAGAGATTTTCCCCCTGTTCTATCTGGAACGGGTCGGGGCATTCCACTGGGGACTGATCGCCGGTCTTTCTCAGACGTATGAACCGTGGGGCAGTTATTTTGAGGAATACATGAAGGACGGCTCCACGCTCGATCTGACGAAATGGCAACACGATCTGTACCGGTTCAACGGGCTTCCTTACGATCCGAAAGAGATTCGCACGATCCGGCGATTCTGCGAGGCGGCCGATCGGCGCGACGCGGCGAAAAACAGGTGAAAAAATTTTTGCGATTTTTGTCAAAAAACCGGTAAAAATTGTTGAACTCG
>JAGHUY010000175.1 GCA_018064545.1 Candidatus Apopatosoma intestinale
CCGCTGATCATTTCCGGTCGTGGGGAACAGTCCACCGATCTGTATGCCAAAGCCAACGCCTTTTTGCGTTCTCTGCGCCCCCTGCGGGTCAAAGAGATGGACAAAAAGTCCGATAACGAGGACGTGCGCGAGGACTATATCGTGGACGAAAAGGCACGCCGCGCCGTGCTGTCACCGAGAGGTGTTGCCAAAGCCGAAGCGTTTTTCGGCGTGGAAAACCTCGCCGATCCCGAAAACACCACATTAAACCATCACATCAATCAGGCGATGCAGGCATGGGGCGTGATGAAACGCGACATCGACTACGTGGTGACGGACGACGGCCGCGTGATGATCGTTGACTCCTTTACCGGCCGTATCATGCCTGGCAGACGGTTCTCGAACGGTCTGCATCAGGCCATCGAGGCGAAAGAGGGCGTGGCCATCCAGAGCGAAAATCAGACGCTTGCTACGATCACGTTCCAGAATTTCTTCCGTCTTTACAGTAAACTTTCCGGTATGACCGGAACGGCTCTGACCGAGGACGCCGAATTTCGTGAGATTTACGATCTTGATGTCGTGGAAGTCCCGACGAACCGCCCGATGATCCGGAACGATCATACGGACGTGGTATTCAAGAATACCGCGGGGAAAATCGGCGCGATCGTAGGCCAGATCGAGGAATGCCACAAAAAGGGTCAGCCGGTACTGGTCGGTACGATCTCCGTGGAAAAATCGGAGGCTCTCTCTCTGATTTTGAAAAAACACGGCATTCCGCATAACGTACTGAATGCCAAATATCATGAAAAAGAAGCCGAGATCATCGCGCAGGCGGGCAGTTTCGGCGCTGTGACGATCTCCACCAACATGGCGGGACGCGGAACGGATATTATGCTGGGCGGCAACGCCGAGTTTCTTGCCAAGGGCGAACTGAAAAAGGCGGGGTATCTCGAAGACGAGATTCTCGCCGCCACCGGTGCGTCCGACAATATTGACGAGCGGATCGCCGAGGCGCGGGCGATCTATCGGAATGCGCTGGAAAAATACAAAGCCCAAATCGCGCCCGAGGCCGAAAAGGTCAAGGCGGCGGGCGGTCTCTTCATTCTCGGTACCGAACGCCACGAAAGCCGCCGGATCGACAATCAGCTCCGCGGGCGTGCGGGACGGCAGGGCGACCCGGGCGAAAGCCGGTTCTATCTGTCGCTGGAAGACGATCTGATGCGTCTGTTCGGCAGTGAGCGTCTGATGGGGATGGTCGACCGTCTGGGACTTCCCGAGGATCAGCCGATCGACGCTTCGATCTTATCCAATTCCATCGAAAATGCGCAGAAGCGGTTGGAGGGCGAAAACTTTGCCCGCCGTAAGAACGTGCTCGATTACGACGACGTGATGAATCAACAGCGCAATCTGATCTATGCGGAGCGCCGCGCCGTCATCGCCGGAGAAGACGTCAGCGGCAAGGTTCGCGACATGGCCGAACAAGCCATCGGAGCAGCCGTGGCCGCCTGTGTGGCCGAGGATGGAACGGTGGACGTAGAGCTGGCACGGGACAACCTGCGCTGGATTTGTCTCGATTCTCAGATCACCGAGGCCACGGACGGAGAGGCTCTCCGGGCGATGGCCATGGAGAATTTTGAAAAACAGTATGAGCGTCAGAAAGCGCAGTTCGGCGAGAATATGGGACAGCTCGAACGGCTCTCCCTGCTCACGTCGGTCGATTCCAAGTGGATGGAGCATCTGGACGCGATGGACGATCTGCGCGGCGGCATCGGGCTTTCGTCCTATGCTCAGCGCAATCCTCTGAACGAATATAAGATCAACGGCAGTATCATGTTCGACGAGATGATCGCCGCCATCCGCGAGGAGACGGTGCGTCGGATCCTGTACTCCCGTATCGAGACGGAAAAGAGCCGCGCGGAAGCGGCCAAACGCCGTGCGGAGGCCGCCGTGGCCGGTGCGTCGGAGAAAAAGAAAAAGCCCGTTGTCAAGACGGCGGCGCAAAAGGTCGGACGCAACGATCTCTGCCCCTGCGGAAGCGGAAAAAAGTATAAAAAGTGTTGCGGAAAATAAGTTTTTTTGAGAAAGGAGCGGACAAATGGGCTTCGGAACTATGTTTTTCGGCTTTCTGTTTTTGGCGAAAGCCGTGTATGCCGGCGTGGATTTTCTGCCGGATTTTGCGGGCTACTGTCTGCTTCTGACCGGCATGAAAACGGCCGGAAAGCATTGCGATTGCTTTGACTTTTCGTGGTTTGCCGGGATCGGCGGTCTGATCCTTTCGGCCGTCAAATTCGCGGCGGAACTCTATTATGCCGTCGGCGGAGGAACGATGAGCGTCGGGTTTGATCGGATTTTCGGCGGTTTTTATGAGATTTATACCGTCTTTTTCGCGGTATCGCTGATGATCTCTCTTTTCCGCATCGAAAAGCAGACGGAACTGCCGAAACTCTGCCGCCGTTCGGTGACGAACGCCGTTCTCACCGGCCTGTTCGGCATCTCTTCGACCGCTTTGCTCATCGCATCTTCGCTTTTCACGGAAACCGGCAGGGAAGTAAGCGGTTTTCTCGGAAACAGCGCGATCCCCGCGGCTCTCTCTCTTCTTTGGGTCATTTTGGATGCCGCCAATCTGTTCTCCTGCTATATGTGGATTTGCTTGGAGGGGGACGAGGAGATGGAGGATAACAAAAACCGAAAATACAAGACGCCGTTCGATATTGTGGAGCAGGGAAACCGCAAAAGAGCGGAAAACGGCGGGAAGGGATCGAAAAAACGATGAAAAAGCCCCGTTCCCGTGACCGACTGGGTATCGGGTTTCTCACCGTCGGTTGTCTCTTTCTGATTGACCCGTTTATCGGCTCTTTTGAGATTCTGCCCGATCTTGTCGGTGCCATCTTCTTTTTAGCCGGCAGTCATCGACTTGCCCTGATAGAGCCGCGAATCGAATTGTTCCGCAAAAAATCAGTCGCGTTTTTCTGGCTTTCCCTTTTACGGATCGCCGTTGCCGTGGGAACGGCTCTGCCCGCCCTGCTCGGGACGGGGACGGAGTTTCTCTCCGGCTTGGAGGCGATCTTTGATCCCACCATGCGGCTGACGTTTTCATTCTCCTTTGCCGTTTTGGATTGTATCATTCTGATTCCCGCCTTTCTCTCTCTGTTTGAGGGACTGGATTATGTCTATCTGCGGAATCGCCCGGAGGAGACAGAGCAGGATTCCGATTCTCCCGCGCTCCGCTCGGTCCGCACGCTGACGGTCGTATTTCTGACCGTCCGCGCTTTCATTGGCTTTGCTCCCATGCTGACCGCAACGGGGAGCGAATACGGAACGGTGGGCGATGAGCCGGTATCCTATGAGACGCTCTATGTCGTTCTGACGGTTTTTTGCTGTCTGATCGCTCTTGTCATCGGGATCGCATGGCTTTCCTCGATCAAGCCCTATTTTGCGTTTTTTGCTGAGGACGAGGCGTGGGAAAGCGTCATGGCGGAACGTCTCGAACGGGAGATTTATGCAGACGAGTATCAGGAGAATCGCCGGCACGCCGCGTTTCTCTCATCAACGATGACGGCTTCCTCGGTGCTATTGCTCTCCGTGCCCTTTTCCTCCCGCTATCTGTTCCCCGAGTTTCTGTTCGGGCTTCTTGCAGTTTGGGCGTTTTGGGGCATCCGCCGCTTTACGGATGAAAAACGGCTTTGCCGCCTCGGAATCGGTTTTGCGATCTCGGCATTGATAGAGTATGTTGTGACGTTTGTCTATTCTGAATGGTACGGCGTGCGCTTTGAACCGACCCGTCTGGCGGGCTTTTGGGGACTCTATCTTCCCACGGTTTTGCTTTGGGGCATTTCGTCGGTACTGCTTGCGCTACTGTTCTATCGACTGTATCGCACGCTTTGCGCTTTTATCGGAGATGCCGTCGGCATCCGTTCCGGCACCGAAAGCGAAAAGAGGCAACAAACCGACAGAGGGCGGAAACGCGAACTCTGTCGCAAGGCAGGACGCCTTTGGCTCTTTCAATGTCTGTTCGCCGTTCTGCGCGCCGCCGCCTTTGCGGCATCCCCTTGGCTCAGTGCGTCATGGGTCGCTCCGTTCCTTGCCGGTCTCGTTCTGATCTTCTATACTTACTGGGTTACGAAAGAGATCGCCGACGAAACGGAAATGGCCATATAGAAAGGAATCATCATGGAAGAAAAACAAAAAAACGAATTGACTCCGGAAAATGAGTCGGTCGGACAGATGCCGGAAGATGAGCCGGCCGGACAGCAACCGGGAGATGAGCCGGCCGGACAGACACCGGAAAGTGAACCGGCCGGACAGGAAACGGCCCCTGCCGGGGTCGAGGTGAAAAAATATCTGACCACGCTGTTCGATTGGCTGGAAATGCTGGTCGCTTCGATCATTGCCGTCATTCTCGTGTTCACGTTCGTCGTGCGGCTTTCCAGTGTGGAGGGCACGTCGATGCTCCCGACGCTTCACGGAGGGTATTCGGGGACCTCGTTTTATAATCCGTCGTACGATCACGTGGATTACGTTCTGGTCTCCAATCTTTTCTATACTCCGAAACGCGGAGACATTGTGGCGATCCAGAAAGATACGGGCTATACCGAACGCCTCGTCAAACGGGTGATCGCCACCGGCGGAGAAACGGTGATTTTTGATTTTGCCGACTGGAAAGTGACCATCCGGGACAGATACGGGATGGAACATGCCGTCAATGAACCGTATATCAACCGTATTGCCGGTCAAGTCATGGCGAGAGACAACGTTCCCTATTCAAACGAGGTCACTGTGCCGGAGGGCTATATCTTCGTCATGGGAGATAACCGGAACGGCTCTTCCGACAGCCGCAATGCGATGATCGGGCTGATTTCGGAACACGAGATCATCGGAAAAGTGATTTTCCGGATTCTCCCGTTATCGGAACTTGGACAGATTCAATAAAAACGGAGAAAAACGATGCCTTCTGACAGAATACAATGGTTCCCCGGTCACATGGCGAAAACGCGCCGGATGATCGCGGAGAATTTAAAACAGGTCGATCTGACCATCGAACTTCTGGACGCGCGGATTCCCCGCGCCTCCCGCAATCCGGAAATTGCCCGGCTGACCGACGCAAAACCCCGTCTGACGCTCCTTTCCAAAGCGTCGCTTGCCGACCCGGCGGCGACGGCCGCATGGCGGACTTATCTGGAAGAACGCGGCGAGCATCCGCTGTTTTACGACTGCACGACGGGTGAGGGAATCGCGGAGATCGCACCGGCCGCCAAACGGCTTTGCGCCGAAAAACTGGCGCGGTATCAGGAAAAGGGAATGGGCGGCCGCAAACTGCGCGCCATGATCGTCGGGATCCCGAACGTGGGAAAAAGCACGCTCGTCAACCGTTTGGCCGAAAACAAAAAGGCCAAGGTGGAAAACCGCCCCGGCGTGACGCTGGATAAACAGTGGGTGACAACGACGATCGGACTGGACCTACTCGATATGCCCGGCGTCCTGTGGCCGAAATTTGAGGACCCGGTTACGGGGGAAAATCTGGCTCTGACCGGCGCCATCCGCGATGAGATCATGGATATCGAGGGCCTTTCCGCCATTCTCGTCCGCCGTCTGCGCACCGCTTATCCCGAACTGCTTTGCGCCCGGTATAAATTGGGCGATCCCTCGGTACTGGATGGGCCGGAAGATTGGGAAATACTGGAAATGATTGGAAAAAAACGGGGCTTTCTGGTGTCCGGCGGGGAGATCAGCTACGAGCGAACCGCGAATATGCTTCTCGATGAATTCCGTGCCGGAAAAATCGGGAGGATCACACTGGAAAGACCGGAAAAACGGCAGGGGAAATGATGCTTGACTATACGTATGAAATCGCCGCCGCGGAAAAGGGCTACCGTTCGATCTGCGGCGTAGATGAGGCGGGGCGCGGGCCGCTTGCCGGAAACGTGGTGGCCGCCGCGGTCATCATGCCCGAGGGGCTCGTGATCGACGGCCTCAACGATTCCAAAAAGGTGTCTCCAAAAAAGCGGGAGGCTCTCTTTGAGATCATCACGCGGGAGTGCGTCTATGCGATCGCTTGGGCGACCCCGAAAGAGATCGACGAATTGAACATTCTCGGCGCGACGATGCTGGCGATGCGCCGTGCCATTGAGGCGTTGCCGACGCCGGCCGATTTTGCGCTGATCGACGGCAACCGGGCGACCGGCTTTGCCGTTCCGACCGAAACCGTGATCGGAGGGGATGCCAAAAGTCCGTCGATCGCCGCCGCGTCCATTCTCGCCAAGGTGACGAGAGACCGGCAGTGTCTGGAACTGGATGCCCGCTATCCGGAATACGGGTTTGCCGGCCATAAGGGTTACCCCACGAAAGAACATATGCAAAAAGTGATGGAACTCGGCCCGTGTCCGGAGCATCGGCGCAGTTTTCTGTCTTTTACGGGTCGCAAAGAATGGATGCTGTAAAAGAGACGGCTGTCGCCCGCGGGCGGGCCGGAGAGGACGTTGCTGCCCGGTATCTGAAAAAGAATGGGTACCGGATCATCGCACGTAACGTCCGGATCGGTCACTTGGAGACCGATATCATATGCGAGAACAGAACGCATATATTGTTTGTAGAAGTCAAGAGTCGAACCGCGAGCGAGGCCCTTTCCCGTTATGGGAGGCCGGCTACCGCGGTCAACCGACAAAAGGCGGAGAATCTGCTGGCTTGTGCCCGGGCGTATCTTTTGAGGCATCCGACAAAAAAGCAGCCGCGCCTTGACGTGATCGAAGTCTATTTTGAGAGTAGCGCGAGCGACCGAACGGTTCCGGATGGGATCGTTCACATAGAAAACGCGGTGGAAGCGGAATAGCAGACTCCGGGAACGGAGAAAGTATGAAAGTATTTGATTGGCACTGCGATACGGCGTATGAACTGTACAAACGCGGCGGTTCTCTTTTTCAGAACCCGCTCCACGTTTCTCTCGACCGGACGGCCGGATATGAGGCGTATGTTCAAGTCATGGCGATCTGGTCGGAACATTCCCTTTCCGACGGGGAGGCGTGGACGCAGTTTCACGCCGTCCGGGATGCGCTTGTCCGTCAACTGCAAAAGGCGGATTCGGCGGTTCTCTGTACGGACGGCTCCACGGTTCGCGCCGCGCTCGAAAGCGGAAAACGGGCGCTTCTTCTCTCGGTGGAGGGGGCGAACCTGCTGGACGCCAAAATCTGGCGGCTCCGGGATTTGTGGGAAACGGGCGTTCGTCTGATTACTCTCGTATGGAAAGGAGCCGACGGGATCGGCGGCGCTTACGATACCGACGCGCCGCTCACGTCGTTCGGACGACGGGTGGTCATTGAGGCGATGCGGATGGGGATGATCGTCGACGTATCACACGCCTCCCGACCTGTGATCGACGAGTGTCTGACACTCTCTGAAAAAACGGGGAAACCCATTGTGGCTTCTCACTCGAATGCCTTTGCGGTATGCGGGCATTCGCGTAATCTGACGGATGAACACGCCGTCGCCATTGCCCGCACCGGCGGCCGGATCGGCATCAGTCTGTATCCCGGACATCTCTCTGCCGACGGGCGTGCGACCGTTTCCGACGTGGCGCGCCATGTGCGTCATTTTGCGGAACTCGGCCTCGGTAAAGCGATCTGCCTCGGCTGCGATTTCGACGGCGTGCCGACGCTTCCGGACGGGATTTCCGGCATTGAAAGCATGCCGTTTTTGTGGGATTCTCTGCACTCGGAGGGCTTTTCGGAAGAGTTCCTTTCCGATCTGTTTTTTAACAACGCCGAGCGGTTCGTTCTGGAAAATATGTAGAAACGAAAAAATCCCCTCCCCCGAGAGTCGGAAGAGGGGAAGAAAAAACGAACGGTTTCGTTTTTTCGGTCCGGACTTTTTTAACAGCCCCAATTAAATATTCTTCTGCTTGAACGTCGCGCAGACGGTGTCGGTGCAGGACGTGGCATAGCTCGGTCCTACGCTGATCTTTTCGGCGGTGCAGTGACAGCCCTCGTCGTGATAGACGCAGTTGATGACGTCACAGGTAACGCCCTTGTTTTCCTTGCAGGTTTTGCAGGTAAAGGTGTCGTTTTTCTTGGTATCCATTTCGTTTACCCCTTTCTTTTGGGTAGCATTAGTTTATACAAAATACCGCTTTTTATTCGGAAATGACGACGGAGGAATCAAATTGTCAGTATTTGTGATCGGGGATCTGCATTTATCCCGTTCCACGGAAAAGCCGATGGATATTTTCGGCCCCCGTTGGGATCATTATATGGAAAAAATCGAAGCGGGCTGGAAGAGCACCGTCGGCGAGAATGACACCGTTCTGGTCGCGGGGGACGTTTCTTGGGCGATGACGAGAGAAGAGTTGATCCCGGATTTTGATTTTATCGAGGCGTTGCCCGGCAAGAAGATCCTGCTCAAAGGCAATCACGACTATTGGTGGCAGACGCAGGCGAAACTGGACGCTTTTCTCGCGGAGCATGGTTATCAGTCCATCTCCTTTTTGCACAATAACGCCGTTCTTTGCGAGGATTTTATTCTGTGCGGTTCGCGCGGCTGGTACGACGAGTCCCGCGAAAAACTGGTGGAAAATGCCAGCAACGCCAAAATCATTGCCAGAGAAACGCAACGGATCAAATGCAGTATCGATGCCGGAAAAGCCCTTGCCGCGGCGGCAAACGACGGAAAGGAACGGGAACTTGTCGCGTTTCCGCACTTTCCGCCGATCTTCAAAGGCTATCTCTGTGACGAGATCGTGGGACTGCTCTACCGGGAGGGCGTGGAACGGTGCTATTACGGCCATATCCACGGGAATTATGAAGCGCCGGCGGTGATCCGCTACGCGGATATGGATTTTATTCTGATTTCGGCGGATTATGTGAACTTCGTTCCGCAGAAAATCGACCCAAAATGAGAAAAAAGCGTTGACTTTGCCGAAGAAGATTGATATAATAGTTTTTGCATGACTATAAGACATCATAACAGATTTCGGACGGGAGTTCCGTCCGGATCGGGAAAGGTTTGGTAAAAATGAAACTGCTTAGCGTAAAAGATCTGGAAACCAATCAGAAGGAGATCGAATTTTCCATCGATCGTCCTACTTTCGATGCCGAGGTAGACCGTGTCTACAAAAAGAACGTATCGAAGTTCAACGTACCCGGCTTCCGCAAGGGCAAAGCCCCCAAGCATTTTATCGAGAAGATGTACGGCGAGGGTGTTTTCTATGAAGACGCTCTGAACAATCTGCTCCCCGACGCCTACGGCGCGGCACTCGATGAGTCGAAACTCGACGTGGTCAGCCGTCCCGACATCGACATCAAGTCCATCGACGAGAACGAAGTGGTCATCACTGCCAAGGTTTTTGTCAAACCGGAGATGAAGATCGCCGATTACAAGGGTCTGAAAGCGACCAAGAACCCCGTTTCCGTTTCCGATGACGAAGTCGACGCGGAAGTGAAGAGAGTGCAGGAGAGAAACGCCCGTGTGACCGAGGTCACCGACCGTCCCGCAAAGAACGGCGACGAAGTCGTCTTTGATTTTGACGGCTATGTGGACGGCAAGGCTTTTGAGGGCGGCAAGGCGGAGAAATATTCGCTGAAACTCGGCTCCGGCCAGTTCATTCCGGGCTTTGAAGCGCAGGTTGAGGGCAAGAGCATCGGTGAGGCGTTCGACGTGAACGTCACGTTCCCCGAGGACTACGGTGCCGCGGAACTCGCCGGCAAACCGGCCGTTTTCAAGTGCCTGATCCACGGAATCAAGGAAAGCGAACTTCCCGAACTCGACGACGAATTTGCCAAGGACGTTTCCGAATTCGATACGCTTGCTGAATACAAGGCCGACATCAAGGCCAAAATGGAAGAGAACGCGAACAAGGCGGCTGACGCCAAGGTCGATGAACAGCTCATGGATGCGCTGATCGAAAAACTGGAAGGCGACATTCCGGAAGCCATGTTTGAAAACGAAGTGGACTCCTGCCTGCGCGACTACGAAAACCGGATGCGCTATCAGGGTCTTGATCTGAAATCCTTCATGCAGTACACCGGTCAGACGATGGAACAGATTCGCGAGACGTTCCGTCCGCAGGCCGAAAAACAGGTCAAATCCCGTCTGGCTCTGGAAACGATCGCAAAACTGGAAGCCCTCACCGCTTCCGACGAGGACGTAGAAGCCGAGTATCAGAAGATCGCCGACGCTTACGGCATGGAGATTGACAAGGTCAAAGAGGCTGTTCCCGCCGATTCCATCCGTGAAGACGTCGTGGTCGGTAAGGCCGCCGATCTCGTCCGTGAGAACGCCGTTATCACCGAGGCTCTTTCTGAGGAGACCGCCGCGGAAGAACCCAAGGCAGACGAAGAAGCAAAATAAAATGATACCGTTTTCAGATTCGCAGGACTTGTCCTGCGAATTTGGTTCTAAGGTTAATTCACATCCAAAGGAGGATATTATTATGGCATTAGTACCTTACGTCATCGAACAGACCGGCAGAGGGGAGCGTTCTTACGATATTTTTTCGAGAATGCTCAACGACCGCATCGTCTTCCTGTCGGACGAGGTCAACGACACCACGGCGTCCCTTGTCGTGGCACAACTGCTGTATCTGGAAGCACAGGACAATACCAAGGACATCAGTTTGTATATCAACAGCCCGGGCGGTTCGGTGACCGCCGGCATGGCCATTTTTGACACGATGAACTTCATCAAATGCGACGTTTCTACCATCTGCATCGGGATGGCGGCCAGTATGGGCGCGTTTTTGCTGGCGGCCGGCGCCAAGGGCAAACGGCTCGCGCTTCCGAACAGTGAGATTATGATCCATCAGCCTCTCGGCGGGATGCAGGGTCAGGCAAGCGATATGAAGATTCACGCCGACCATATCATCAAGACCAGAGAGACGATCAACCGGATTCTTTCCGAGCGCACCGGCCGTTCCATTGAGGAGATCACCCGGGACACCGAGCGTGACAACTTCCTTTCGGCTGAACAGGCTTGCGCTTACGGTCTGGTCGATAAGGTCATCGAAAAACGCGGGTAAGGAGTATAGACGTGGCGGACAGAAAAAATACGTGTCGTTGTTCTTTCTGCGGCAGAACGGAAGATGAAGTCGAGGTGCTGATCCCGTCTTCGACGGGTGCCTATATCTGTGATAACTGTGTGTTTGCCTGTGAGAGGATTCTCGACGATTACGATTCTCTCGGGGATGAAGGCTCCTCCGATCTGCCGGCACTTGAAAACCTGCCGAAGCCGCAGGAACTCAAAGCGAAATTGGATGAGTACGTTATCGGGCAGGAACAGGCCAAAAAAGCACTTTGTGTGGCCGTTTACAACCATTATAAAAGAGTTTCGGAACTGTCCGGCCGGAAAAAAGCGGACGAGAGCGGTGTGGAACTGCAAAAGAGCAACGTGCTTCTCATCGGCCCGACCGGTGTGGGAAAGACGTTTCTCGCGCAGACGCGCGCCAAATCTCTGCAAGTTCCGTTTGCCATCACCGACGCGACGACGCTTACCGAGGCGGGCTACGTGGGCGAGGACGTGGAAAACATCCTGCTCCGGCTGATTCAGGCGGCGGACTACGATGTGGAACTGGCGCAGAAAGGCATCATTTACATCGACGAGATCGACAAAATTTCCCGTCGGAGCGAGAATCGCTCCATCACCCGTGACGTCTCCGGCGAAGGGGTGCAACAGGCACTTCTGAAAATTTTGGAAGGGACCGTTGCCAACGTTCCTCCGCAGGGCGGGCGCAAGCATCCGAATCAGGATTTCATTCCGATCCATACGGAAAATATTCTGTTCATTTGCGGCGGCGCGTTTGACGGTCTGAAAGAGATCATCGACCAGCG
>JAGHUY010000355.1 GCA_018064545.1 Candidatus Apopatosoma intestinale
GATTCCGGCAGATTCACGTAGATCAGTGCACAGACGATGGTGCCGCGGACGACGCCGCCGATGTGTTGCCAAAGCCGGACGGCCGTGTATAAAACGTAAGCGTGAGGAAAGATAAATGAATACAGAATATACGACGGCCCCTCAAACAGCAGGATCAGACCCAGTGCCCGGAACCACGTATTTTTTGCAATAAACTTCTTACAGGCAGACCCGAAAAAGATAAAAAAGGCAAAATAGAGCGCGTTGATCCCGTTGGTAAGCGAATACGGTATCTCAATGGTATCCAGTACGTAGGTATCCACGTAGCCGGCGTGAATATTCTGCGAAAACGTGATGGAAATGAGGATCACGACCGTGAGCAGAAACGGTTTATCCCGGAACGGTAGCGTAAACACGTCGGAAATTTTCGGCTTGTCCACGGTTTTGGGATATTCGTATTCATGCGGGAGCATCAGCACGATCACGTCGATCACCGAGAATACGAATGCCGCGTACCGCATCGCCGTCAGCAGAGTGAGATAATGCGCCGGGTCGGTCGCCCGGACGTTGTCCGTGATCACGCTGAGAACGAACACGGTGCTGTACGTGATCAGCGAGTTGATGCAGGAGGAAGACAGAACGTAATCCGCTCTCACGTCGTCCGGCAGGAAATTGGCGTGCCACGCCGTATACCCTTGGGAAAAGAGCGTATTGATGACGTTAGCGGCGAGCGTGATGGCGATAAACGCCATCTTCATGCCCGACATATTGATGATATTGCCCGCGTCGTCTTTGGCAAAGAGGGTAGGAAGAACCGTGATGCCGATAATGTTCAATAGATTGACGAGGAGTTTTGTGGCGGCCAGAATATATTTTCTTCTCCGGAACCGTTCCAGAAGAGACGGAGAGACGAGCGTCAGCAGAATGGTGAAATACGGCACGATGGCCAGAATGCTGATCGAACTGTAATTAAACCCGTATTCCAGCAGAAAACCGCTGTAAAACAGCCCGCCGGAGAGGTTGCCGGCCAGTCCGGCCGTAATGCTGTTGAGCAGCATACAGAGCCGCCCTTTGCCGTGCTCCGTTTTCGGGGAATACACCCGTATCAGCCCGGAATTTCTGATTCTTGATGCTATGTTTGATAAAACCCTACCCATACCGTTTCCGCCGCCATCATTCCATGATGTGTTCATTCTATAACCGGAATGCAAAAAAGTCAACAGAAATCGCGTTTTTTTACGCATTTCCTTTCCGTATATTTTTTCCTGTTATGAAAATACTAAGAAAAATGAAAAACCGTGATGCGGGAGGAAGAAGAAATGGAAACCTATCCGATGAAAAAAGAGGAACTTGCCTCTCTTTTTTCTCAAATGAGCGATTTTTCCGTGCGGGAATTTTCGCTCGGAGAGCGGCAGTTCTGCCTGTTCTTTCTCAGCAATCACTCCTCCAAAATCCTGATGCACGACTTTATTCTGGACCCGCTGATGCGTGCCTATGAAGAGTGCCATACCGTCTTTCCGCCGGCCGACCGGATCGCGGGCACGTCGGTGACGCGTCTTAAAAACGTCACCGAAGCCAAAGAAGCGGTTCTCTCCGGCTTCTGCGTTCTTCTGTACACCGGCATGGAGGAGGGGCAGTACGGTCTGTCCGTCTCCACGCGCAACGAGGAGGGGCGAAGCGGGACCGAACCGGAGACCGAGACCGTCATCCGCGGTGCGCACGAGGGGTTTGTGGAGAGCGCCGAGCAGAACGCGATGCTGCTCCGCCGCCGATTGAAGACCGAAAAACTGAAAAAGATCGATCTGACGATCGGACAGATCACAAAAACGGCGGTCTCCGTCATGTATCTGGAAGACATGGCCGATCCGGCGATCTTATCCGAACTGCTCCGCCGTCTGCGCGGCATCGATATGGACGGGATCCTCGATTCCGGCTACGTGGAACTCTGCATTCAGGACGGCCGCTATGCCGTCTATCCGACCGTCGGCAACTCGGAGCGCCCCGACAAGGTGGCCGGAAAACTGCTGGAAGGGCGGATCGCCGTCATCGTGGACGGGTCGCCCGTCGTTCTGACCGTTCCCTACCTGTTCTGTGAGGCCATTCAAGTCGCGGAAGATTACAGCAAAAGCACATATTACGCCACGTTCGTCCGCGTCATCCGGTTTATCGCCATGCTCATCGCCCTGTATCTGCCCGCCCTGTTCGTCGCGCTCACGGTCTGGCATCCCGATCTGCTCCCGCCGTCGTTTGTGGAAACGCTGACCGTCTCCCGCGAAGACCTGCCTTTTTCCGTGTTCGCGGAAGTTCTTCTCATCTTCGGCCTCTTTGAGGTCATCCGTGAAGTGGGTCTCCGGATGCCGAAAGCCGTCGGCAGTGCCGTCGGGCTCGTCGGTTCGCTGATCCTCGGGGACAGTGCCGTGGATGCCGGCATCGCCTCCCCGACCGTCATGGTCTTCGTGGCACTGGCCGCCATCTGTAATTTCATCGTCCCGCCGTATATGAATTCCAACGTTCTGTATCGCTTTCTGATGATCGTGATCTCCGGCGCGTTCGGCCTGTTCGGCTTCTTTTGCGCACTGTCCGTCACGCTCGTCTCCCTGTGCGCCAAGCGCAGTTTCGGCGTTCCGTATCTCTACCCGCTGGCTCCGATGGACGCCCGGGGACTCGCCGACTATCTCCTGATGCTTCCCGTCTGGCGGATGCGCCACGCTCCGTCGGCCATCACGGGCAAAGATATTGTGCGGGCGCTGGGAAGGAGAAGAAAAAATGAAAATTGAAACGAAGAATACCGTCGCACCGGCCGGCCTGTTCTTTTCCGTATTTTTCTATCTGACCGCCGGTTTTCTGCTGTTTGAGATCAAGAGTCCCCTCTCCTTTCTCGCGTGCGACATCACGGCAACCGTCCTGTTTCTCATCATCGCCACCGGAACGAGAAGCGAGAGTAACGGCACCTACGATTTCTTTGCGCGCGTCACGGGGGACGGCGTAGCCTCCGTCATTTGCGGCCTGCTCACCGTCGTCTCGCTGATCGCCTTTTTCTCCGACACCCACATTCTCGCCGAAAGCGTCTTCCCCTATTACGGGGAGGAATCGCGTCTGATCTTCTACGCACTGGTCCTGACGGCGGCTTTCGCCGCCTCCCGCGGGCTGTCCGTCCTGTCGTCCGGTGCTCAGATCGGTTCTCTGCTCCTTGTCGCTCTGCTCTTTCTCTCTTTCTTTTATCCGGCCGAATATTCGGCGGGCGACGTTCACGCCGGAGCCGCTCTGCGCTCTCTCGGCGGTGCCGGCGTCTTCTTTGCGCTGGCGGCGCACACGGTCTGCCCCGGAGACCTGACGGCAACCGGTGCGCTGAACGCCCGCGGCTATCACCCGAAAAACCGGCGGCTCTATCTCTTCGGTCTGATGACCGGTGCCGCCTTTGCCGCTTCCCTGTTTTCCTTTCTGATCCAGTCCGTCCCGTCTTTCGGCGCGGCGACCTTTTTCTTTCTGATCGCCAAATGGTGTTTCGGCCTCCTGCGCTCTTCCCTCTCCCTTTTTGCCCTCGCCAATTTCTGCTTTTATGGGCAAAACCGCACCTCACGCGTGCTTCTTCTCGCCGTTTTGTGGGGCGGGATCACCGTCCTCGGCTCCGTCTTTTCTGGGCAGTTGCCGCTCGGGCTGAACGGACTGGCTCTCGCCGTCTGCTGGAATCTCGCCCCGCTGATCCTGCTGGCCGTCTTTTCTCTTTTGCTCGGAGAAGCCGGAATGCCTCACAAAAAGAAGGATCGGACATAGAATAGAACAAATCCATTTCAAGGAGTGTTCTATGGCCGATCCCGTCTATTCCGGCACGCTTATCGTGCAAATTTCATCCGCGTTCGCCGCCGTCCCCGTCGAGGGAGCCACGGTGGCCGTGCGGATCATCGAAAACGGCGTTCCCGCGATCTTTTCCGTCATGACGACCGGGGAGAGCGGCAAAACCCCGCCGCTGGAAATCCCCGCGCCTGATCCCGCGCTCTCGCTCTCCCCCGGAAGTGTCAAACCCTACTCCGTCGTCAACATTGAGGCAGCCGCGGACGGCTACTACGGTTACGCCGCCGTCAATGTGCCGATCTTCGCGGGGCAGGTCGCACTGCAACGGATCAACATGATCCCCGTTCCCGATTCCGACGGGTTTTCCACCCGCCCCGAAACCAATGTGATCGTCAATGAAAGCGAAGCACCGAATCTGTAAGGAGACAATATGGACTTTATTCTACCCGTCATTCCCGAGACGATCACCGTCCACCTGGGCGCCCCGAATACGAACGCCCGGAACGTGACCGTCACCTTTCCCGACTACATAAAAAACGTGGCGTCCAGCGAAATCTATCCCACATGGCCGGAAAGCGCCATCCGCGCCAACATTTACGCGCAGATTTCCTTTGCGCTCAATCGCATTTACACCGAATATTACCGTTCCGCCGGATACGATTTTGACATCACGAACAATACCGCGTTCGATCAGGCGTTTGTCTATGAACGGGAGATTTTTGAAAACATCAGTAGGATCGTCGATGAGATTTTCAACAGTTATATCCGCCGCGAGGGCGCGATAGAACCGTTATATGCGCTGTACTGCAACGGTACGACGACCACCTGTAACGGCCTGTCCCAATGGGGGTCGGTGTCCTTAGCAAACGAGGGGAACGGAGCCTTTGACATCTTGCAGAACTATTACGGCGATACTATCGAACTGGTGACGAACGCCCCCATTGAGGGCATCCGACCCTCCGTGCCGGGCGGTTTTCTGCGGCTCGGTTCCATCGGCAACGAAGTCCGGTTCCTGCAAGTCCGCTTAAACCGTATCTCGGCAAACTACCCCGCCATCCCCAAGATCCAGCCGGTGGATGGCATTTTCGGGCCGGAGACCGAAGACGCGGTGCGGGCGTTTCAGCGCATCTTCAACCTTGACGTCGACGGGGTCGTCGGCCCCGCCACGTGGTATAAAGTCCAGTTCATCTTTAATGCCGTCAAGCGATTAAACGAACTGGAAAGCGAGGGGATCACGCTGGACGACGTGTCCAATCAGTTCCCCCGGACGCTCGAACCCGGTTCGTCGGGCATCGGCGTGACCACAGTTCAGTATTATCTGCGCGTCATCGCCACGTTCAATCCCTTGATCCCCGACGTGGAACTGACGGGCTATTACGGCGATGAGACGACCGAGGCCGTCTCGGCGTTTCAATCGGTCTACGGCATTCCGGTCACGGGGATCGTCGATGAGGAGACGTGGGACTCCATGTTTGACGTCTATTACGGGCTCGTCTCCTCGCTGACCGAAAACGAAGTCGGCGTAGTCGGCATCCCGTTCCCGGGGCGGTATCTCCGCCTCGGTTCCGCCGGTGACGACGTCACCGCTCTGCAAACCTATATCAACGCCGCGTCCCAGTTATACGGACAGATTCCGGAAATCCCGGTGACCGGCGTTTTTGACGAGAACACCCGCGATGCCATGTATGCGGTGCAGGCACTGTTCGATCTGCCCATCTCGGGCGTGGTCGGGCCGGTGGCATGGAACATTCTGTCGGAAATCTATTCCGACGTCATCAGCGGGGAAACCTATGACGAGGGGCAATACCCCGGCAGTGCCGCCTTTGAGAACGGCACGGAAAGCGAGGCAATCTGATGCACGACAGAGAGAACATTTTTGAATTGCAGAATATGCTGCGGCGGATCTCGCAGATGGAGCACCGTCTGCCGCTTGTCAACCCCTCCGGCGTTTACGACGAGACTACCAGGGAAGCCGTGCGCCTGTTTCAGACCGAAGCAGGACTGCCCCCGACGGGCGAGGTGGACTACGCGACGTGGAACGCCATCCTCGCCTGTTATCGGGGGTGTGAATCCTGCATGACGCCCGACGTGCCGATCTACCCGTTTCCCGGGCGCGGCTATCGGACTTTCCCCGGTGAAAAAAGCCCTGTCGTCCTGATCATTCAGATCATACTGGACGCCATTTCGACGACGTACGACGCGTTTTATAACGTACAGACGACGGGCATCTACGATCAAAACACGCAAAACGCCGTCAGCGAATTTCAGAAGATCAACCGGCTTCCCGAAACGGGCGTCGTCAACGACGAAACGTGGGACGCTCTTGCCGAGAGTTATAATACTTACGACGGGAATACCTCCTATCAGTCATAGAAAAGGAGAGGGGAAAACCCTCTCCTTTTCTATGACTTAGGGATAATCAGCATTCCGCCGGTGACCGTGTCACCGGAGAGTTTGTTTTCCCGGCGCAGTCCGTCGGCTGTCGTATGATACTTTTTGGCGATACTCCACAGGTCCTCGCCCGCCGACGGGTAATAGACGGTGATGCGGGAGGTCGGAGACGGTGTGACCGGACGGTCCTTATACACCGTCGTTCCGACGATCATGCTATGCTCATACTCGTTGAACGTAATAAAGCGGATGGCGATTTCCAGGTCGAGAACGACTTTTTCCTTATCCGCTCTCGCACCGGCCGAGAGAACGGCGGTATCCACGGCATACGTAAAGGCATCGGCCGTCCGACCCGCTTCCGCTTCCGAACGGAACGGGACGGTATAGGTCTTTCCGACGAAGCCGCCCGATTCGCCCGCCAGAATGACCAAGACTTCGGCTTTCCCCTCAAAGATCAGTTTCCCGCCCTCCTTTGCCACGCTGTCCGTCACGGCGCAAGCGGAGGTAAAGAGTGCACGGTCATAGTCCGGATCGGCGTTCTCCTCGCTCTGATTGACCGAAAAATTATAGGTCTGCGACCGCGCGACACTCCCGAGCGGAAGCGTCTCGACCTCATTGTCGCTCTCGTATGGCAGGAAATAGGCATCCGAAACGAGCTCGCCCGCCGTGTTGCCGTAGCAATCCACCGTCACGTCGTATGTAAAGTCCATCTCGATCACGCGGCTCTCCCCCGGTTCCGCGGCCTGCGGACGGTATTCGAGCGAGGTGATCTCGGCTCGCGGCAAAAACGCGGTGCAGGATTCACACGGCATGGCGTCCAGTTCGCCGTCGATCGGCACTTTTCTGACAAACGAATAATAGGCAGGTGCCTCCTCCGACTCTTCCCCGGTCGCGGCGGCGTACAGAATGGTCGTAAGGATGTCGCCTTTATAGGAAATCCCCTGCTCGGTCGCCCGCGCGTCGTGCAGATACGGGACGGCGGACAGCGTCAGAATCTCTCCGATGGGAGGATAGGAACCCGGCAGTTCGATGTCCTCCGAAATCGCATTGGCCCGTACCGCAAAACTCTCAAAGCATTCCGCTTCCACCGTCTCGGTCTTCGTCTGCATCGCCGCGCGGTCTTCGGGCGTGACACGGCCGGAAAGCGTCGGTTCGGTACACCGGTCGGCATAGACGTCCGCCTGCCACTGCAACTTGGTTCTCGTCATCAGTTTGCGCGGGCCCTGCAAACGGCATCCGGTGCCGTTTGTGCCCGTGCGGAACGTAAGGTTCATCCCATCCTCATAGCCGGGGATCGTCATACTGCCGGAGATCGGGGATTCAAAATCCGCGCTTTTGATCTCCCCCTGCGGGCTCATATAAAGCACCTGATAGCAAACGGTGCCGTCGTATTCCAAGGTATCTCCGTTCACATAATGGCTCAGCCCGCCCAGCCGCGCTTCCGTCCGCAGAAGACGGTTGACGTCCGGCAGATAATCGGGAAGGTCGTACTTTTCGGAGCACTCTTTCTCTCCCGTCCCCTCCCAGACCTTTGTCATCACGCAGAATTTGCCCTGCTCTTTTTCGGATACTTGCATTTCGTTCTCGCTTTCTCGGCGATTCTTCCGCTGATGCCCTCGCCGCAGGCGCGGGAAATCCCGCCGGTTTTTGTTTCCATTATATGCGGACTTTTCCGCCGATATGTCCGCTAAAAGACCGAGTTTTTCAGAACCCCCTCTATTTTTTCAAGGGCACCTTTTTCGATACGGGAGACGTACGACCGGGAAATGCCCAGTTTCGCCGCCACCTCCCGCTGGGTGGCGGCCGGCTTCCCCGCCAGTCCGTATCGCAGGATGATGATCTCCTTTTCGCGCTCGTCCAGCATGGATAGGATCAGTTCTTTGGCCTTTCGGCCGGTGATCCGGGCATCCAGGTCCTCCGCGATGGTGTCGTCCACGCTGATGATGTCGATATACGTAAGCGGATTCCCGTCCTTGTCCGTATCGATGGAATCGCCCAGAAGAACCTCCCCCGACGTCTTCTTCTGCGCCCGGAAATACATCAGAATCTCGTTTTGCAGGCACTTGCTCGCATAGGTGGCGAACCGCGCCCCGTTTTCGCTGTCAAAGGAGTCGATCGCCTTGATCAGTCCGATCGTCCCGATGGAGATCAGGTCTTCCTGATTCTGACTTGCCGTATAGTACTTTTTCACGATATGTGCCACCAGCCGCATATTGTGTTCGATCAGCCGATCCCGCGCCTTTTTGTCCCCCGCGTGCATCCGGCGAAAGCATTCCGCCTCCTCGGAGGGCGACAGCGGGGGCGGAAAACTCTGCGTATAAGACACCCGCAGAAAAAAAGCCGACAGCCCCGAAAGCAGGGCGGAAAGAAATCCGAACATATCCGTTTTCCCCCTCATTTTCCGTGTTCTCTTCCATCAGTATGCCGAAGATGAGAAAAACTTGCACTTTTTCTTGCACTTTGCCGGGATTTGTGGTATACTGGATATAAAGTAAAATGAGAGAGTTTTTTTATGGAAAGCAAACTGTTTCGATGCGGTGTCATCGACATCGGTGCCAACAGTGTCCGTATGAATATCTACGATATTGACGGAGAAGCGGGCACCTATGCCATCGTCACGACCGCACGCAATATGCTGGGACTGGCCGCGCTCGTCTCGGGCGGGCAGATTCCCGACCGGGGATGCGAACAACTGATCCGGATTCTCCGCTCGTTTCTGGACAAGGCCGCAGAGTTTTCCTGCCGTCAGGTGCTCGCCTTTGCGACCGCCAGTCTGCGCAGTGTATCCAATGGGAAGATCATCACCGAAAAGATTCGGTCCGAACTCGGACTTTCCGTGCAGATCATCACCGGAGAAGAAGAGGCGCGCTACGACTTTTCCGCCGTCTCCCACCGTTTCGGCGGCGAACTGGACAAGCGCGGAGTCGTGCTGGATATGGGCGGTGGGTCAACCGAGATGATCGCGTTTGAAGACGGGAACCTCACGGCGCTGGCCAGCATGAAGATCGGCTGTCTCGCGCTGTACCGCCATTATGTAAAGCAAAAAAAAGTTCCGCCGTTTCCGTCAGGGACGGAATCGTGGAACATGATCCGGTATACCCGCATGGTCATCGGGTCCAAAAAAGAATTTCGCGGTTACGGTGGCACCGCCTATCTGATCGGCGGCACCGCCCGGACGCTCGCGCGGCTTCATCAGCGGCTCTTCGATAACACCGGCATGACGGATGGTTACCGGTTCCCCGCCGGAGACCTTGCCATCCTCAAAAAGCGGATTTTGGACGATATGCAGGCAGGCGGGACGCTTCTCTCAGAAATGGCCGGGGACCGGATGAATTCCATCGTTCCCGGGGTGCTGGCCTACACGGAAATCCTGTCTTTTCTGAAAGTCACGACCGTCGTCTCCTGCGGGAGCGGCGTGCGGGACGGCTTTCTTCTCGATTTCATCGCGAACCGTTTCCCGAAAGAATCTCGAGAAGTTTGAATTTGATTTGATAACGCGGGCTTTCGCTCTCGGTCAGAATCCGAATCTGATCCGGGGTGAAGCCCGTTTTTGCCATCTCATAGCGGGCGCCGGCCGTACCGGTGCAGACCTGTGGGAACAACACGCACCACCAGTTATGTCCGGCCGCCTCGCCGATGCGGATTTGCAGCGAAGCGTATTCCCCGGCAGGGAGCGTCACGTCCTCATAGGATCGCGTGGGATAGTTTTCCCGCGTCAGCAAAACGTCCACCTCATCGTCGCAGGCGATCTCCGAGAGATACGCCTTGGCACGGTCGCGGATAGTCCCCAGATGATTCTGTAAAAGCGCCTCGGCTTCGCCGGCGCTTTTTGCTTTCTCGGTGATCGATGAGACAAGGTCGAGCGTCGCGTCCCGGACGCCCAATTTGATTCTTTGATCCTCTTCGGAATCGGAATCGGCGATCACGTGCAGACGGACGACTTGATCGTACACGTCGCACTCCTCCTTGGTGGGAACAAACGAACAGGCAAGACATACGACGAGGACAAGCGAGGTAAACACGGTAAGAAAACGCATAAAATATCTCCTTTTTCGCGGAACGGGGGTTCCGTAAGTACTGTTGCCGGCACGGTTATTATGCCTCCCGTGGTTTTGAAATATTCATTTCTTTTTCTTTTTTTGGGAAAAATTTCCGCATTATCCGTTTTTCATCTCCCGCATAGTATAAAGGTATGCCGCCCATAATAGCCCGGCGGGTTAATTTTCTACGGGCGACACATAGTTATGAAAACCAAAATCACCGTTTTGGGCGGAGACGCCCGCACACTCACCACCGCCGAAGAACTCCGGCGCGCAGGATACACCGTCACCCTCTGTGGGTTCGAAACCGAAAGCAACGCCTTTCTCCGGGAATCCCTTTCCCATGCCGACGCGGTCATCCTCCCCATGCCCGTGACA
>JAGHUY010000319.1 GCA_018064545.1 Candidatus Apopatosoma intestinale
CCCGCAGGCGGCGAAACGCCCATATCGGCACTTTCTTTTTGCAAAACTTTTTCTTTCGGGCCTGCCCAACCGAAAGAAAAAGCGACGTCCGGTCTTTGCAAAGAGCCATTTTCAACATCAAAAAGAGAACTCCCTTGCCGTGGCAAGGGAGTTTTTGTTCGTCAAAGAATGTCGGGGGTTCACCCCCAAACCCTGATCCGGAGGTGCTTTTTTGCAAAAAGCACCCCGGAACCCCGAAAAAACATATTCGGTCGATCATTTTACGACACGAAAGCAGTCGTACCGTATGGCTTTGCCCTTGATGGAATATTCCGGCTTCGCCCCGGCGAGCTCCGGCCCTTTGAGCGGCCGTTTGACGACAAGTTTTTTCGGGTGCGCGGCCATCGCGGCGGCAAAAAGCGCGTCTTCTTCGCCGCAGGGACGTTCCAATTTCTGAATCAGTTGCAGTTTTTTTCCGATGAGCCCGCTCTTTTTCCGCTCCGGAAACATCGGGTCGAGATAGACAAGATCGGGCGGCTCAGGAAGTGCCGGCAACGCCGCCACGCTATCCCCCTCCACGAGGTGCATCCGGGCGGCGATCGGCCCGAGAACCGGATGTCTTTCGGCACGCCGGAGCGCGTCGGCAAGCAGCGCCGCGATCACCGGATCGCGCTCAAAAAGCGTGACCTCGTAACCGTAAGCGGCCAGCAGAAACGAGTCCTCTCCCATGCCCGCCGTAGCATCCACAGCCGTCGGGTGTTCCTCTTTCGTTTTGGCGATATGGACGAGCATTTCATGAAACAGTCTCCCACCGGAAATACGCGGGAGCATCCCCTCAAAATCGCCCCGATAGGTCATGCCGTAACCGACAAGAGACAATCCGTCCGCGTTTCGCAGAAGCATCAGCCCCTCTCCCCGTGTCCCGGAGACCGGAGCGCCGATATGGGCGGCCAAAGCCTCTGCCTCGGCGCGGTATTCTTCCCCCTCCCATACGACGGTGAGCGCGTTTTCCGTTTCGCTTCTCATGCCGGATTCTTTGGCAACCGTTTGTGAGTTCGTTTTATCCATGGTAAACTTCCAACAGTCGTTTTCTGCCCTGTGCGGTCAGGAAATCGGCGTGCAGGATGCGTGCCTCCCGTGCCTCGGGATCGTGATTTTCACGCAGACGGTTCCAGAGCGCCTGTTTTTCGGGATTGCTTCCCGTCAGCCGCATCAGCGTGTACAGGATCTGGCGATCCTTGATCTCATCTGCCGCGATCGCATAGTCTACGGCGATCTCGTACCGCACCCCGGCGGCGATCTTTTCCACCGTGACGGTCAGACAGCCGTTGTCGTCCCACCGGAAAGCGATCGGTTTCCCGTCGGCGGTCACATGAGCCGTTCCCGTCGGGATATTACGGAACACGAACGTAAACGTCCGTTCCCGACCGGCAAGCCCATCGGCGTTAAACGCGACGGTCTGTCTGCCCTCGGCCGCTTTTGCCGTAAAAACGGTTTCGCAGTCTTTTTTACCCTTTGCCTCATGTAGCGTATATTTCCCGTCGCCACTAAACGTCAGCACGTCCAGATGCGTCGGAACGTCGAACGCATTGCCGGTCGTCCGATGATCCATCGGAACAAACGCCCCGGCGCGGGCGAGTACGGGAAGCGAATCGAGCCAGCGATACAGTTTCTTGGTTTCGCCGCCCTCGTATTCATCCCCGGTGAAAATATCGGTCCAATGCCCCTCGGGCAGGTACATCGTCACCTCCGCAAGACGGTCTTTTCCCATGCCCTTTGCCGTCACGGCCGAAACGAGCAGTTCACGGCCGAACAGGTATTCGTCTTTCAGTTTATAGGCATCCGGAACGTCGGGGCACTCATAATAGAGCGGCTCGACAAGGGCAAGGCCGTTATGAGACGTCTCCCAGCCCGCCGACCAGAGATAGGGGATCAGACGGTGACGGAAACGCAGAAATTCGGAGGCCAGATAGCCCGTTCCGTTCATGAAGACGGCCGGTTCCTTGGTCAGCACGTCCTCACAGGAACAATGCAAACGGTTGATCGGACTGAATACGCCGAGTTGAAGCAGACGGACAAACAACTCGTCATCCTTATAGCCCCTCATGTGGCCGCCGATGTCGTGGCTCCACCACGGATAACCGGCATTGGACGCGGTCTTGGTGAAATACGGCTGATATTTCA
>JAGHUY010000119.1 GCA_018064545.1 Candidatus Apopatosoma intestinale
TCGCCGTGATACGCGCCCATACCGGAGTGCCCCGTGCCGTTAAACGGCACGCCTTTCACCATCATGTGGACGCAGACCTCGTTGATGCAACCGCCGCCGTAGTGCTTTGTCCGCATCACGCGGTTTGCCCATTTTTTGTCGCTCGTAAAGAGATACAGGGCGAGCGGATGCTCCCGCTTTGCCATAACGTCAAGAATTTCATCGACCTCGCTGTCCTTGTACGGAACGACGGGCAGGATCGGGCAGAACAGCTCGTGCTGTACGATGTCGTCGTCCGTGTCGATCGGATACAGCACGGTTGGTGAGAACTTTTGCGTTTCTTTGACCCCTTTGCCGCCGAAAACCACGCGGTCGCGGTATTCGTTTGAAATTCTTTCGCACTTTTCCAATACCGATGCCGAAATGAGTTTCGGATATTCTTCGTTTTCTTCCGGATGCTCGCCGACCTGACGGGTAAATTCCGCTTTCAGCGCGGCGAGAAATTCGTCGGCGATCTCCTCCGCGACGGCGATCTGATTGATATTGATGCAAATTTGTCCGGCGTTGCAGAGTTTGAAAAAGGCGATCTTTCTCGCGGCGTCACGGATGTCCGCGTCGGCTCTGACAAGGCACCAGTTTCCGGTCTCGCCGCCGAGTTCCAAGGCGACGGGTGTGAGATTCTTTGACGCTTCCGCCATCACGTGTTTGGCGACGTTCGGGGAACCGGTATAGAAAATCTTATCGAACCGCTCGGCAAGGCAGAGGTCGGCGACGTCATGCCCGCCGTCGATCAAAGTGACGTATTCCTCGTCAAAGGTTTCCCGAATGAACTTTTTCAGCACGTCGGTGCACGCCGCCGATTTGGAACTGGTCTTGATGACGGCCGTGTTGCCGCCTGCGATGCTCGCCAGCAGAACGCCGAGGGTCAAGAGGATCGGGAAATTGAAAGGGCTGATGATCAGCGACACGCCGTAAGGCATTTTATAAACTCTTGTGGAAACGCTCGGAAAGCACATAAGCCCGCTGTAATGCTTCTCGGGCTTTGCCCATTTGCGCAGTCCGCGGATCGTTTCGTTGATTTCGACAATGATGGGGCCCACGTCGCAAAGATACGCTTCGACTTTGCTTCTGCCGAGGTCTTCGGCGAGTGCCGCCTCAAAGTCTTCCTCGTGGGCAAGGACGGCGTTTTTCAGTTTTTTCAGTTGTTCGATTCTCCATGAAACGTCCAGCGTTTTGCCCGTTCTGAAATAAGTGCGCTGCTTTTCAACAATATTGTGTATCTCTTGTTCCGTATACATAATGGTTTCCTCATTTCTCATTGATTTCACCGAGAACGG
>JAGHUY010000172.1 GCA_018064545.1 Candidatus Apopatosoma intestinale
ATCGACCGACACCCGCGTACCGAGCCCGTTATAGAGGCCGGGTTTCTTTTCGCATCCGACCAGTGTCGTAAAGACGCACAGGACGGCCAAAAGGAGACAGAAGATTTTTCCTGCTTTTTTCATAGATTACTCCGATTCTTTTTTCTTCTTTTCCCGCACCGGAACGGTTGCCCGAACGGGCGCGGAACGGGATTTTCGATTGGATTTTACTTATTTTATCATAGTATCCCCGAAATTTCAATTCTATTTTGAAAACTTTTCCGTTTTCTTTTCAGTTTCTTTTCAGAAAAGTTCGGAAGCAAGGCGGTCTCTCGCGTCATCGACGGCGGTAAAATCGGTGTGTGCGCCGTAGAGCCGTTCGAGCGCGGCGTGGCACCGCCCGACCGATGCCAGAGACGTTTTTGCCCCGTCCAGCATTTCTTTTCGACACCGTTCGACAAAGTTCCCCCTGATTCGGGCGGATTTCAGCACGGAATCGTCCAGAAACCGCCGGACGGCCACGGTCTTTTCCCCCTCCGCGAGGACGGAGAACAGCACACGCTGTTCGGGGAAAAACAGGGCGATCACGCGATCGCGCCGGATGACGTCGGGCGACCGCCAGACGGGAATGCGTTCCCTTTCGCAGAGGTCGGCCATTCCCGCGAGAAACGCGCGCCCCGTGCCGAAGCGGTCGGTGACGGTGACGACGCGGTCGGCCATCCGCTCCCATGTGTCAAAGTGGACTGCCCCCGACGTGCCGATGGCGTCCGTGTAGCGGATTCCGCCCGCATAATAGTTCGCTTCGCTCACAGTGAAATCGCTTGCTTCGCTCGCGGTGAAATCCTCGCTTCGCTCGGGTGAAATCCTCGGCATCGCCTCGGGTGAAATCGAAGCCGTAGGCTTCGGTGAAAGGAAACGGCTATACTCCGTAGGGCGGGCGGCTCTGCTCCCGCCGTGAACCCCCAAATCTCGGCAAGCTCGTTTCGGGGAACCCCGACTGCCGCGCTTTTCCGGTTTCTTTCCGGTCTTTTTGCTCTCCTCTGCCGGAGCGATCCCGTAGGCGCGAAAGAGCCGCCGCATCGCCGCTTCCGCTTTGTCGGAAAGCCAGGCGGGCGCGAGCATGGCGTCGAGTTCCCGCGAGAGGATACC
>JAGHUY010000139.1 GCA_018064545.1 Candidatus Apopatosoma intestinale
CCCGCGTTTTTTCGGGCGGTTCCGTTTTGTTTATTACCGAAACAACGGTCTTCCTGTACGATAGGCGCGGCAATCTGCGCGGAGAGTTTGAGACGGGCGGAAACGTGCGGAACTTGTTTTCCGACGGGGAATCCGTGGCCATCCTTTCGTCTGATCAGGCCGGTGACCGTTTTACGCTGACCGTCTATGATAAAGACGGGGTGCACACCCGTCCGTTTGTCCTTTCCGGCCGTGTGAAGAGCGTTCGCTTTACCGATAAACGGATGATCTTACTGTTTGACGGACACGTTGAGGCGTATCGGCGCCTTTCCGACGGGACGGCTCTTCTCACCGACGAGAGAAAATGTTCCGACGGAGCAAGGGACATTTTGCCGTTTGACGACGGTAGCATTTTGATATGCTACGGTTCCTATACGTCACTTCTTACAAACATTTCATAAAAATTTACAAAAACATCTTTTCCGTGTCACGGTTTTCTGCTATGCTGGTCTCGGAAAAGGGGAGGAAGAGAATATGTCGGCTGTTTTAGACATTTTTTTGATCGTCGTCGTTTTGATTTTTCTCATCGTGGGGGCGAAGAAGGGGCTGGTAAAATCCGTCTCCGGATTTCTTGTTTATATTCTGGCCTTTTCCTTCGCAAACTACTTTTATACGTTTGTCATGAAGTTCATGGATCGGATCGGCTTTATCGCCAGAATGAAAGTGGCGGAAGCGGCCGAGGCGGCCGGAGAAGTCCTGGGAGAAGAGAGCGGCTTTATCGAGCGCATTTCCCGGATCGGTTCTTCGATTTTTTCCGGCGGGTTCCTGTCTGCGGACACCGCGGTTCTGAATCCCGAGGCCTTGACCGATACGCAGAATCTGCTCAATTATCTGATCGGAGATGCGATCAGTGCCTTATTCTCCTTCTTAGCCTTGTTCATTGTTCTCCTGCTTCTTTTGAAACTGATCGCCTATCTGCTCAACGAACTGTTTACCAAGGTGGCGGGGCTCAAACAGGTCAACAGCCTCCTCGGCGGTATTTTCGGTGCCGTCTGCGGTTTTTTCTGGGCGTGGGTGTTTGCCAAAGTCTTCGTGTCTTTTCTGTTCCCCCTGCTGAACGGGAAATATCCGCTTGTCTTCCCGGCCGAAATGGTGGAGAGCCGTGTAGTCACTTTCTGCCTTTCTGTCAATCCCCTTGCGTTTTTGATGGTCTTTGCCAATCGGTTCGCCGGCTTGTTCCGGAAAGGTTAGCCTGACAGGAGTAATCCAAATCCGGTTTATTCCTGTTAGGCTATTATCCCGCTCCGGCAGAGCGGTTACTATCTGCCGAGAAAGAGTTTGTTGCTTATGAATATGCCAATGTGTTCCCGCTGCCACAAGAGACCGGCCGTGGTGTTTATTACGAAAATCGATAACGGACAGTCGGTGCAGGAGGGGCTTTGCCTCCACTGCGCCAAAGAAATGGGACTTCCGCAGGTCGATCAGATTTTGCAAAACATGGGGATCGGGGAAGAAGAACTCGATGCCATGGAAAATGAGATGGAGGCCATTCTGCCGTCCGTGGACGATACCGACGCTCCGAGTCCCGAGGAGAGCCGCGCACCGGCGATTGATTTTGCCAAACTGTTTGGCGGTATTCCGGGCTTCGGAACTCCGCCCGAAAATGCCAAAAAGGGGAAAGCCAGAAAAGAGAACGCGAAGAGTCCGGAACGGAAATTTCTCTCCCTGTATTGCCGCGATCTGACGGCGGCCGCGCGGGAAAAGAAACTGGACGCGGTGATCGGACGGGAACGGGAAACCGCCCGGATGATGCAGATCCTCACGAGAAGGCAGAAGAATAACCCCTGTCTGATCGGCGAGCCCGGCGTCGGGAAAACGGCCATCGCGGAAGCGCTGGCGCAGAAGATCGCGGCCGGGGAAGTACCGTATAAACTGCGGGATAAAGAAGTATATCTGCTCGACCTCACGGCGCTTGTCGCCGGAACGCAGTTCCGCGGTCAGTTTGAGTCCCGTATGAAGGGACTGGTGGACGAAGTCAAAGCACTCGGCAATATCATTCTCGTCATTGACGAAGTCCACAGCATCGTCGGAGTCGGGGATTCCGAGGGCTCCATGAATGCCGCCAATATTTTAAAACCGGCTCTTTCGCGCGGCGAAGTGCAGATCAACGGGGCGACGCCGCATACAGAGTAACGGAAATATATCGAAAAAGACGCCGCGCTCGAACGCCGCTTCCAACCGATCATCGTGGAAGAACCGTCGCTTGACGAGACAAAAAAGATTCTGTCCGGCATCAAGAAGTATTACGAAACGTATCACAAAATCCGGATCCCCGATGCCATCACCGCCCGCGCTGTCGAACTGTCCGAACGGTATATCACCGACCGCTTTCTGC
>JAGHUY010000160.1 GCA_018064545.1 Candidatus Apopatosoma intestinale
TAGTTGCCGTCCAGTTGTTGGATCACGAGGATCAGAATGATGAACCACACCGCGTCGATCGGGCTGGCGATAAAGATGATGAACGCGCTGGGGATGGCACCGATGATGGGGCCGAAGAACGGGATGATGTTGGTGACGCCGACGATCAGACTGACCAGCGGATAGTACGGGATCCCGATGATGGCCATGGAGATAAAGCAGAGAACGCCGATGATCAGCGAGTCAAAAATCTTTCCGAAGAAGAAGCCGCCGAAGTTCTCGTCCACGATCTTGGCGTCGGCAAGAAGCAATTCGTAACGCTCCGGGCTCAGCATGGTGCGCAGGATTTTTTTGGTCTGCGCGAGCAGTTGTTCTTTGGCAAGCAGGAAATAGATCGAGAGGACCAACCCGAGCAGAGAGTTTTTCACAGCAGTCAGAATGCCGGAAATGGCACTGGTGATCGAGGGGATGATCTTTTCGACGATGGCGGAAATATCGGTTAAGAAGTTGCCGAAAGAGGCCGTGATTTTGGAGATCGGGGCGGCCAAAGTCGGGACTTTCTCCCCGATGCCGTTAAGCCAATTTTCGATGGTGGCGATATAGTTGGACATATTGCACATCAGGTCTTTATAGCCCGCGACGATCTGCGGAACGAGGATCATGACAAACCCGACGAGAATGGCGATCAGTACGATATACGTACAGATCACGGACAAAGTCCGGCGCAGGCGGTTTTTCCCCTTTTTGAGGCCGACGCGCCAAAAGATGCGGTTCTCAAAGAGGCGCAGGATCGGGTTGAGGAGGTAGGCGAACAGGATGCCGAGGAAGACCGGGTTGAGCACGGAGAAGATTTTCTCCACGTAAACGCTCAGATTGCCGTAGTTCTGAAAGAACACCACGCACAGGATGCCGGCCAAAATAACCAGAAATGCGTAAACGGCGATGGTGGTATACTGCCGGTTCCAGTTGATTTTCTTCCGGAATTCCTTTTTGTCCGGTGTCCGAGCCGTTTCTTTGGCGGATTCTTTTCTTTCTTCGTCCATCATATGAGCCTCCTTCCCCAATTTATACAAATATATTTTATATCAGAACCAAAAACAAGTCAAGCCATTTCGGTCGGATAATTTTGATAATTCAGACATTTTCCGCCACAATTTACATTTTTTTCATAAAAAGACCGGGACAGGAAAAGATTTATACTTGCAAAATCAAGACATCTCTTATATAATATGTTAGGATTTTGAAAACGGAGGCACTTTCATGAGAAACGAAAAACTGAAAAAAATGATTCTGACCGGTCTGATGGCGGCGCTCTCGTTCGTGGCTTTCGCGTATCTCAAAATCAATATCCCGATCGGGGATTCCTCGACGGCTCTTCACGTCGGAAACGCCTTTTGCGTTCTGGCCGCGCTGATCCTCGGCGGCGGGTACGGCGGGCTTGCCGGCGCGATCGGACTTTCCTTTGCCGATCTGATCAGTCCGGCCTATATCACAAGCGCCCCGAAAACGTTTCTGATGAAACTGGCCATCGGCCTTGTCGTTGGGCTTGTGGCGCACCGTCTCGGCCATATCACCGAGCCGGGGAAGAGCAAGAAGGCGGTTTTCCGCTGGACGCTTCTCTCCTGTCTTGCCGGTTTCGGGTTCAACGTCGTGGTCGATCCGGTCGTCGGGTATTTTTATAAGCGGTTTATCCTCGGGATCGACGCGTCTTCCGCCAAGATTCTGGCGACCATGGGCGCGACGGCGACGCTTGTCAACGCGGTGGTCAGCACGGTTCTCGTCTGCACCGTCTATACCCTGCTCCGCCCGGCGCTTTCCCGTATGGATATGCTGTTTGAGATTTCACCGAAGAAGAAAAAATAGTATTTTGCGAAGAATCGGAGGTATTTATGAAGATCGATCCTTTGACGTTAAAAGAAAATCCCTTTTTTCTGATCGGAAAGGACTGGATGCTCGTCGCGGCTCAAAAGCCGGATGGCACGTCCAACATGATGACGGCCAGTTGGGGCGGCATGGGCGTTCTCTGGCATCGGAACGTGTGCTTCGTTTTCGTCCGGCCTCAGCGGTACACCTATGAGTTCTGTGAGCAGAGCGACACGATGACACTGTCGTTTTTTGACGAATCGTACCGGGATGCTCTGAAATTCTGCGGGACGAAGAGCGGGCGCGACTTTGACAAGGCAAAAGAGACGGGACTGACCAAACTGACGGATGGGCCATACGTCACGTTTGCCGAGGCGCGGCTGACATTTAAGGTCAAAAAGCTGTTTGCTACCACCATAGACGAGGCGGACTTTATCGACAAAGCGGTTTTGGAGGATTCCTATCCGCAGAGGGATTTTCATAAAATGTACGTCTGTGAAATAGTAGAAATCGAGGAAAGAGAGGCGTAGGCCTCTCTTTTCTTGCATATTAAGACGGTTTTGCCTTGAAAAATCTGACGAACTGTGATAAAATAGCGGAAGAAAAAGAGGTGTACTCCATGATTGCCAATTTCCATACCCATACCTATCGCTGTCATCACGCCAAAGGCACCGAACGGGAATATGTTCTCGCGGCGATCGCGGCCGGGATCCAATTTCTCGGCATTGCCGACCACGCCCCGTACTGGTTCCCCGGCGACTATTATTCGGGACACCGGATGGCGCCGTCGGAGATTCCCGAATATACGGGTGAGCTTATGCGGCTCCGTGAGGAGTTCAAGGACGATATTACGCTGTATATCGGCTATGAAACGGAATATTACCCAGACTATTTTGCCAATACCGTGGCCATGTTCGATACGGCTCCGTATGATTATTTGATTCTCGGTCAGCATTACCTGTATCACGAGGTCGGAGAGCCGAACAACACGACAGGGACGGACGATCCCGCGCGGCTCGATCAGTATGTGGTGCAGGTCAGCGAGGGCCTGAAAACCGGGCGGTTTTTCTATCTCTGCCACCCCGACATATTCAAATTCACGGGGGACACAGACTATTACCGTATGAAGATGGAAGAACTCTGCCGCACCGCCAAGGCGCTCGATATTCCGCTGGAGATCAACCTGCTCGGCGTGCGGGAGCATCGCAGTTATCCGTGCGAGGAATTCTGGCAGATCGCCGGCAAGGTCGGAAACAAGGCCATCCTCGGCTGTGACGCCCATCATCCCGATCAGCTTGCCAGACCGAACGATCTGTCAATCGGACAGGCATGGGCCGAGAGATTCGGGCTGGAA
>JAGHUY010000186.1 GCA_018064545.1 Candidatus Apopatosoma intestinale
CCATTTTTCCCAGTCTCACATCATTGACAAATGTACGCACATTATTCTGCGCGGATGAAAGATGCACCTTTACAAATGAGAGTTTTGATGGTATAATTTTAATAAATCAAAAGAAAGTCAGCGTTTTATCAATTGAAAATACACTCTATGAACAGAAGCAAATAAGGAGGAAGCCATGCATATCCCCGTCATCGTTTCGGATTGGAAAGTATTATTTAAGCCGGAAAAGTTCGGAAAGTACGTAAATGATCATACGATCGTAAAAGCGAAAAACGGTTACCGGCTGATCGGGATCACCGGTTTTGACGGAAAGCCCGCTCATGAGCGATACTTCGTAAACGCTTACGGGACAGACCTGAATGCGCCTTTTACCGAGGATTGCAAGTCCATAGACAACGGCACTCTGGCTTGGGCGCCCTGCGTGATTGAAAAAGAGAACGTCTATTATATGTTCTACGGCCCCTCGCCCACGAAACTTGCCGTTTCCGTAGACTTGAAAGAATGGATGGGATATGAAATCAAACTGAACGGCAACCCGATTTTCGCCGTTCATAGGGATCATTTCGTGATCAAAATCGGCGATGAGTATCTGATGTATGCGGCCGGTCTGTTTGACGGGCGCGGCTGTATTTCGGTTATGTCGTCGGAAAATCTGACCGATTGGAACTGGTACGGGTATGCCTTGACTTCCGGGGAAGATGCCCCGTTAACCCCGGCGTGGGGCGCGTTTGAATCGCCTTTCGTCGTAAAAAGAGACGATGGGTACTATCTGTTTGTCACCTATACAAATTCGGGGCATGAAACGTATAACGATACCTTGGTTTTTTATTCGCAGGATGCGAAAAACTTCGGGGAGTATAACGGCGGAAAGGGCGGCGCGAAACCGATCACGCGGTTAAAATGCCACGCGCCGGAGATTGTGGAAAGCAACGGCAAATTTTATATTACGACCTGCGGCTGGCTGACACGGGATATCCCCAACAACGGCTGCGTGTCCATCGCGGAATTGGATTTTTGAAACATTAACTGTAACACTGCATTTTGAATCTGTGAACGAACCAACAATACTCTTGCCAATCTGTGGCAAGTTGGGTATAAGGAGAGAAACAACCTTCATCGGAAAGGACGTTTTCGCCTGTGCGAAAACTCGGTGACGAATATGAAAAAATTTTTGCTTTGTCTTCTGACGGTGATGATGATGCTCGGAGCGTTTGCGAGGGTGATCGTCGCGGACGATTTCGACGAGATGGCTTTGACGCAATCGTGGGGAACAAAACAACAGATCACGGCCATGGACGGAGAGCCATACGAGTATTACGTGGACGAAAACGGCAAATTCTCCACAATGATCCGTGACGACGATATTACGTGGCTCTACGTGGAGTTCATCGACGAATTTGATAGTAACTTGAACCCCCATTACGCCTCATACTGGTTCGGCCTTTCCAATCATATCAGAATGGACGGAAGCCGTCTGTTTGAGCGAGGAAGCCGTTTCTCAGTCCGTTTTCTGAAATCGGGTGATGCGGAATATGAAAGATTTTGGGGTCAAATCGGCGAGGAGGCCGGCAGGAGATTAAACCCACGGAAATCGGGGTTCTGCGTGATCGAAGTTGTCCGGCCGGATGGCACGTCCTATACGAATCTCGGCGACCTTGCCGAACTGTTCGTAAGCGGAGACACGCTGTTCTACGATCTTTTTGACGAGAATACGGCGCATGTTTACAAACTTTTACCCGTGTCCGGTATGACCTGCCCCGAGCCCGGAAAATACACCGTCTATTTACTCAATCACTTGGATGTTGCTTACTTGATGGATCGTGCCGGGTCTTGGACCGGCAGTGTGATCGCGGAATCGAATCCGCTGACGCTATTCTTCGTCGGCGTCGTGACGGGCGCGGCGATTGGTGTCGTTGCGTGTTTCGTCGTCCGGAAAGTGAGGCGGAAAAAGGATTCCGAAGAATAAGACAGAACCGTTACTGTAATAGTCTGACAGCCATAGAATCATCCGATGATTTTATGGCTGTTTGTCGATCGGGTGTAGAAAAAAAGGAGAGACGAAATATGGATACCATTTGGACAAAACTGTACGAGGCCGCGTGCGCGGTGAAGTGCGAGCGCCGGATTTCGGAATACGTGACGGCGGGCGAAGTCGGCGCGGCGATCTTATCGAAGTCGGGAAACATCTATACCGGCGTTTGCGTCGATACGGCCTCGACGCTCGGCGTCTGCGCGGAGCGCAACGCGATTTTCAACATGATCACGAATGGGGAATGCGAAATTGACAAGGTGCTTGCCGTGATGCCGGACGGCTCCACCGGCGCGCCGTGCGGTGCATGCCGGGAACTGATGGTGCAACTGATGCCGGGACGTTATCACGGTATCGAAATTATGCTCGATTACGCGGCGGGAAAAACCGTCATGCTCGGCGAACTGACGCCGGAATGGTGGATCAAGTAGATCGAGCGAACTTCGGAAAGGGAAACCGTATGAAAAACGGTAAAGAACCGAATCCGGACGCCGGAGATGCGACGGTTAGGAACGGCAAAACGACCGAGGAGAGCTGTTCCTGTGGTGATACCGCTTCATAGGGCGAAGCCCTGCTTCACTTTTCATAAGAACCTACGATCCCCTGATATTTGACTCTTTTCCGAGCAAAAACCGGGAGTGCGATGGAAGAACGACTTGCGGTATCCGGTTTTTCCTTCGCTCGGTGGCACTCGCTCGGAAAGGCCGACCCCTGCGCCATGGCTCCATCCCTGCATCCGCCACCGGCGGCGGTCGGTCGACGTGCTAATACAATTTCGCGTTAGCTCATTGCCGGAAAACATTTGGCTGTTGATCAGGGGGCAGATCAGAGTTGCGGAGAGAGAAAGGGGTTGTAGCAAAACTATTTTTTATGTCATTTTTCTTGTAAAAGATGCACAAAAAAACAAGTTCGGGAGGCGTTTTTGCCTCCCGATTTTTGTGCAT
>JAGHUY010000085.1 GCA_018064545.1 Candidatus Apopatosoma intestinale
CGCCACGCTTCTCGGTACGCAGGATCACGGGGAATATCCCTTGCAGGAGCCGGGGACGAGCCTCTGCGCCGTCCGTCAGCTCGGACGCGGACTGATCTTCGGCGAGGGCGTGAAAAACGTCCGCATCACCGGCGGCGGCACGCTTGACGGTAACGGCCGTTACCGTTTCAAGATGAACGATCCCCGTAAGGAACGCCGCGTGGAAGACGCCCGCCCCGACATCATCTATATCGCCTATTCCGAGGGCATCACGGTGGAAAATATCCACTT
Source organism: Candidatus Apopatosoma intestinale (assembly GCA_018064545.1). GTDB lineage: Bacteria > Bacillota > Clostridia > Oscillospirales > CAG-272 > Apopatosoma > Apopatosoma intestinale. The sequence goes on from JAGHUY010000085.1 coordinate 271, forward strand.
GCGCGGCAGTGCGTTCTGGACGGTCGTCCCGCTCTCCTGCGGAAACGTCACCTTGCGCCACCTCGACCTCGACTGCATGAACACCCCGAACCGGGACGGCATCGACCCGGTCGATTCCCACGATATGACCATTTACGACTGCAATATCATGGCCGGGGACGACGGGCTGTGTTTCAAGAGTTCCGACCCCGTCGGCTGTTACAACATCGACGTTCACGATATGATGATCCAGTCTCTTGCCTCCGGTATCAAGTTCGGAACGGACACGTATTACTGCTTAAAAGACGCCGTCATCACCGACTGCACCGTCAAAAACGTCAACCGATGCGGCATTTCGCTGGAAACCGTCGACGGTGCCCTCGTCGAAAACGTCACGTTCGAGCGCATCGACATGACTGACGTCTCCGCCCCCGTCTATATCACCGTCGGCGCAAGAAACCGCCTGCCCCGCGGCGGCGCCCCCGTCCGCAAGAGCGAAATAAGGCACGTGGTTTTCCGCGATCTGCGCTTTGACCGCCCGTATCTCTTCGGCGAGACGCGCAATATCAGCGAGGTCATGGCGGTCGCCCAGTCGGACGATCAGCGAATGGAAGATATTCTCTTTGAAAACTGCGATTTTGAACTGAAAGGCGGCTATTCCGAGACGCCCGGATGCCCGAACGTCATCGATAACCACTATCCGGAATACGATCAGCACGGTCCCTCCGCCGGCCACGCCTTCACCGTCCGCTACGCCAAAAACTTCCGGGTAAGGAGCGTAAATGTCACCCTGCAAAAACCCGACGTAAGACCGTTTATCGCCGAATTTGACTGTGAATAGAAAAGTGCCCCGTCATGGCCGAAATTCGGCTGTGACGGGGTTTGCTATACTCTTTGTTTTTTCTTGATCAGAAAATGGTTTGCTTCTGCATTGACTTTCTTATAAATAGTTTTTATAATAAGGATGAATGCCAAATCTTTTTCGGTATTTTCTCAATAAAAAAGGCAACCAATAACTGGTTGCCGACTATACAAAAAACGGTGGAATTATTCAGAGGATACCACCATACCCCACGGCAAATATGCCTTATCTTAGAACTTAATGATGGATATTGATAAACCTATACGGCTTCAATAAGAGTTTATGAATTTCTGATGGATATTGATAAACTTATACAACATTACTTCTAAGGTCATCTTCATTATACACCACTGAATAAAAAAAGTCAATAAAATAAACTAAATAAGGAGAGAAAAATGAAATCAAAAAATTATATCATAGGGATTGATGCAGGAATTGGATCGGTCGGATGGTCTGTTATTTCCGGAGAAAGAGAGAATGCCCGTATTGAAAATTTTGGCGTACGAATCTTTGATCCCGGGGAGAATACCAAGGATAAAGAAAGCGCCTGCCAAGAAAGGCGTGGGTTTCGATCTGTCAGAAGATTGACCAGACGACGCTATTACAGAAAAATGCTTCTCCGCAACATATTCAATGAACTCGGGTTGATCGGGCAGACGTTTGAAGACGAGCTTCTTGACTGTAAAGACAAAGACGTATATACCCTGAAAGTCAGTGCGCTTGACGGAAAAATATCCACGGCCGAATTGTATAAATGCCTTGTCCACACCTGCAATCATCGCGGTTATCGTGATTTTTACGAAAGTACGTTTGATGAGGAAGACGGAGGCGAAGAAGGCAAAAACAAAGAAGCGGTTTCGGAATTTATAAAAAGATTCAAACAAAGCGGAAAAAGAACGGTTTCCGAGTTTTTGCTGTCCGATTATCGAAATGGCCAATTCGTGGACTATCGCAATAATGCCTGCGGGGGGAGCGACTATTTGCTGATAGAACGTTCTTTGCTGGAAGACGAGACAAGAATGATTCTTGCTGAACAGCAAAAGTATTATTCCGCTTTATCGGAAAAAGCCATTGAGCAGATTGTTACAACCATTTTCAATCAGCGGGCTTTTGAAGACGGTCCCGGAGACAAAAATGACGCAACAAGACGGTATCAGGGATATTTGGCCACCATCGGGAACTGTCCTTTCCATAAAGAAGAAAGACGCGGATTCCGCTATACGGTCATTGCCGATGCTTTTGCCATCATCAATACGCTTTCGCAATATCGCTTTTTGAACACGGAGACGGGGGAATTCTATCTGAATCCGGATGCGGCCAAAGAGATTCTGCAATTTGCCCTTAGTAATGCAGGGATTTCGATCAAGCAAGTCAAAGATATTGCCAAGAAATACGGATTATCTGTTTTCAAAAACGAAAATTCAGATAAGGAAGGGCTGAAAAAATCCTTAAAGTTTTTACCTATTATTAAGAAGATATTGGAAAACAACGGCGAATCCTGGGAGAACTGGATCGCAGAAAATCAGTTTGATTTGCGCAATCCTTCGAGACTCCATTTGATCGGGGATGTTCTTTCCCAATACCAAACGCCGAGATACCGCCGCGAAAAACTGGCAGATTTAAAGTTTTTGAGCAAGCCGCTTGCCAGCGACCTCGTCAGATTGAAAGCAACAGGTACGGCCAAGACCGGATACACCTATATGTGTGAGGCCATCGACGCTTTTTGCAACGGCGATATTTACGGAAACTTCCAGGCAAACGTCAACAAAAAAACGGAAGAAGTTTCTTCTGCCAAAAAATACGATAAATTGCCGCAGTTAAACGATGAGGAAATCAACAACAATCACGTCGTATTCAAGGCCATCAATGAGACGAGAAAAGTCATCAACGCTATTGTTGAAACTTACGGAACACCAAAATACATGGTGATTGAAGTAGCGGATGAACTCGGAAGAAGTTTTTCGGAAAGAGACACCATTCACAGAGAAAACCGCGAGCGCGAAAAGACCAACAGGCAAATCGAACAAAATATCCGCGAATTATTGGGTTGCCAAGAAGACGGTAATATCTCGGAGCAAATGATCGAAAGATATAAACTCTTTTATCAGCAGGAGGGGAAAGACCCGTATTCCGGAACCGATCTCGGAGATATCAAGGACGTATTGAACAATGCGCTCAAACAGTACGAAATTGACCATATCGTTCCGTATTCTCTGATTCTCGACAATACGTTGAGCAACAAAATACTGACCCATTCGGAAGAAAATCAGAGAAAAAAACAGCGCACGCCGCTGATGTATCTGGACGATGAAAAAGCCGCAAACTTCTTGTCTTTTGTCAATCATATGTACGCCAGAGACAATGACAAAAAGGGCGGAAAAAAGAATAAAGTCGGTACGCCATATCCCCCGTTCAACGGCAAAAAATTGGAATACTGTAAGCTGGCCGACATTTATTCCGAAGAAGCGCGCAAACTTTTGAGCGACTGGAAGAGCCGCAATATCAATGATACGCGTTACATTACCAAATACATTGCCGGATTCATTGCAAAGAATCTGAAATTCTCGGATGATGACGGAAAGCACGTTTTTACGATCAAAGGAGCGGTAACGTCCAAGTTCCGCAGAGAATGGATGCGGGATACGAAGTGGGGGGAAGAGGAAAAAAACCGGGACTCCTACCTCAACCATGCCATGGATGCGGTCATAATGGCCAATTTAACACCGGCATATATTGAAATCGGCTCGGATGCGATTAAACTTCGTCAGATTTACAATAAAAACAACAAAAACACGGAAGTCCCGGAATACAAAGAGTATTTTGCCAATTGCGTTGACAAGATGGAAAAATACTATCATTTCAGCCGTGACTATACCGCCAAATTGTTGCGCTCCCCCAAAGATATTCCGTCGTACGTTCCTGATCTGAAAGAAGAGGCACTTTGGCGATTCAACGACGAAAGCGAGGCGGCATTCTCTGAAAAAGTGAAAGAGAAATACGGCGATTGTTCCGACTTTATCATCCCGCCGCACATCCCGATCACATCACACAAGCCGAATCGCAAATTCAAGGGATGCATTGCGGATGCCAACCCGATAAAAATTGTTGAAGTGAATGGTGAAATGCACAAAGTATCCCATACAAGTTTTTCTGCTCTGACAAAAAAAGACATTGCCAAGCTGTATGGGGCTGATCCCTCGCTCATAGCGGAACTCAACGAAATTTTCAAGGATAAGGCTATGACGGGTGAGAAATACTTGAAAGAAAACGGTCTGACTGCTTTCCGCCGGAAAAACGGTCAGGTGCTTCGCCGCGTTTCCGTCGTTGATCCCAAGACGATTTCAAACTATTATTTGAAAACCATCGATGAAAATAACCATACTTACCTCGGCATCCTGAAATACTATTGCATCGGCGTTTACCGGAATCAGAACGGAAAGACCTGCACATACGGCATCCGTTACGTCGATATAGTAAAAAAGGATAAAAAACTGTTTTTGAAAGCCGGGGTGCTTCCGGAAGATTATCAAGAGCATATTATGTATCTTTTTCCGAACGATTATATTGAAGTAACAAATAGAAAAGGGGAATGTGTAAAGGGATTTTACAAATCCGTTTTTAATATTTCGGACAGCAGGTTCTACTATGCACCCCAAAATTCACCTTCTGCCGGAAAATCTGTTGGTATAGGGAAAGATTGCTCAATCAAAAAATATGATATTTCCATTCTCGGAAAGAAAGGCGGCGAAATCAAATGTTCCGCACCCTTGTCGTTAATACCGGAGAACGAATCGGAGTCAAAGACAACTGGCTGACGGTGGAAACGGAATCCGGAGAACAAAAAATACCTTTGGATGATTTATTGCGGTAGTTATTGACAATCAGGCATCGTCCTTGACGGTGCCTGCCATCCACCGTTTGACAGAGTCGGGAGCACATATTCTGGTCTGCAACGAAAAGCATTTACCGGTTTCGGTGATTCTTCCCCAAAATCGACATTTTCACCCATTGGCGGTGATCCGGCGGCAGATTGAAATGACCGATGACATTAAGGATAAGTTATGGGAGAAAATCGTCGAAGCAAAAATCAAGAATCAAGCGCGGGTTTTGCATCTCTGCTCCGGGTCCGCAGAGAAAGTAAAGCGTTTGAATGAACTGGCAGATGAAGTGCAAAACGGAGACGAGGGAAATCGGGAAGGCATTGCCGCCAAAATGTTTTTTCACGAATTGTACGGTTCCTCTTTCGTGCGGATGGCGGATGACGGCATCAACGCCGCGCTTAACTATGGATATGCGATCATCCGTTCCGCCTTTTGTAAAACGCTTTGCGCTTATGGATATAACTGCGTTCTCGGAATCCACCATATCAGTGAATCCAATCCGTTCAATTTGGCGGATGATTTGATGGAACCACTGCGCCCGCTCGTGGATATGTGGGTGGACGACCATCACGAGGATTTGCTTGACGAATTGACAAAAAAACAGCGAAATGAACTGGCAGCGCTGATCAACGATCTGACTATGCTGGACGGAAGAAAAATGAGAGTTCGTAACGCGATCGACCGTTATATAAAATCCTTTACAACTGCCGTTATGCGGAATAATCCCCAATATCTGTCCGTTCCGGAAATCATCCGAACCGATATCTATTCGGAGGAAGATGAGGAATGATCAACAGAACGATGAGACTTATTGTTTTTTTCGATCTTCCCGTAATGGAAAAGAAAGACAGAAAAAATTATGCCGTTTTCCGAAAATATCTGATTCAAAACGGGTATTTTATGGTGCAATATTCTGTTTACAGCAAAATCACGCAGAACCACGATGACGCCCAAAAGAACATCAGCCAATTAAAACGACACTTGCCCCCAAAAGGTGCAGTTCGCGTGATGCAAGTAACAGAAAGGCAGTATAACGCAATGGAAATCCTTGTCGGAAGCCGGACTGCACAGGAAAGCTTCTTGATGCCAACGGATTTTTTGGAAATATAGCAGGCATTTGGATTTTTCTATTGCAATTCTTTGGCGTATGTGGTAACTTATATTTAAGGTTTTAGTTCTCTGATGGATATTGATAAACTTATACTTTCGTTATCGTCAAGAGGATCCCGAGCATGTTTTAGTTCTCTGATGGATATTGATAAACTTATACAGGTTTTAAAAGAGCCTACGCGTGGGTCGGTTTTAGTTCTCTGATGGATATTGATAAACTTATACCAAGTTGAGACATAACCGGAGATTGAGTAAGTTTTAGTTCTCTGATGGATATTGATAAACTTATACTGGCCGACGATTCCACCATCAAGGCGACCGGTTTTAGTTCTCTGATGGATATTGATAAACTTATACCTTCTTCCGTTGCTTCTCCGAGGAAACTCTGTTTTAGTTCTCTGATGGATATTGATAAACTTATACCAATCGATTTTGTAAAAAGGAAGAACAAAGTTTTAGTTCTCTGATGGATATTGATAAACTTATACCGGTGTGTGGGTTTACACGCCGGAGTTCTGGTTTTAGTTCTCTGATGGATATTGATAAACTTATACAGAATTGGGAGAAACCGAACAAACGAAACGTTTTAGTTCTCTGATGGATATTGATAAACTTATACGTATTTAGTTTGATCAAGCGTAAAAGTACAGTTTTAGTTCTCTGATGGATATTGATAAACTTATACTATGTTATCCGGCGTCAGATAGCGCTTATGGTTTTAGTTCTCTGATGGATATTGATAAACTTATACCACGGCGTTGGTGAGTATAAGCTGTGAGGCGTTTTAGTTCTCTGATGGATATTGATAAACTTATACCTGCCCGCTGAGCATGAAGTTATATGGCGGGTTTTAGTTCTCTGATGGATATTGATAAACTTATACCGAGGAGATCGGTTTGCCGCTTGCCCAGCGGTTTTAGTTCTCTGATGGATATTGATAAACTTATACAGTAATCGTTGTCACCCCAATTAGGAAAGGGTTTTAGTTCTCTGATGGATATTGATAAACTTATACACACCGATACCAATGCCGATAAGACCGACTGTTTTAGTTCTCTGATGGATATTGATAAACTTATACCAAACGCCCGTTTCTTCGCTCGGTTGAGTGGTTTTAGTTCTCTGATGGATATTGATAAACTTATATGTACACCTGGGTGTCGCGAACAAATGTTTTGGTTCTGTGACTCATATTGGTAGGCTTCTATTCATCTTTTTATAAATAGAGAACAGACGCGCCTTTCGACACGAAAGGCGCGTCTGTTCTGTTTATAAAGCCGGCGCATTGCGCAAATCCTGCAGCGGTAGGGGTTCCCCAGACCGTGTAAACACGCTTTGGGGAGCCCCGGTCGCCACCTTTTGACCTCATCCGTCAGCCTCCCGGCTGACACCCGTCTCGCTGCGACTCGGTCACGCCTCGGCTCTGACAGCACATTTGGTGCTGTCATTCACCCCCTCGGCACCGCTTCGCTACCCAAGGGGAAGGCATTTGATGGACGAAAACTTTCTTTGCGGCGACGCCATCCGGCGCCGCCGTCTTTTTTCTCGCCGCTCCGGCTGCACCGGTAGGCGGGGGCTCTTGCTCCCGCCGCTATTCCAAATACCAAAAAAATCCATTGCAGACTTGTTTCTACAATGGATTTTCTTTTTTCGTTATTTCGGGAAGAAAACCGGCGGGAGCAGAGCCGCCCGCCCTACGATTGCCGCGAATCGGCAAATCACGCGATAGCGTACATATCCGCTCTACAATCACCTCATCCGTCGGCTTCGCCGACACCTTCCCCATCTAGGGAAGGCATTTTAAAGGGGGCGAAGTCCTCGACGCCCCGTACCCCCCCTCGGCACCGCTTCGCTACCTCCCGGAGGGATTCTTTTCTCTCGATGTCCCGCAAAAACAAAAAATCCATTGCAGACTTGTTTCTACAATGGATTTTCCTTTTTCGTTATTTCGGGAAGAAAACCGGCGGGAGCAGAGCCGCCCGCCCTACCGACACCTCATCCACCACTTCGTGGTCCCCCTTCCCCAAGGGGAAGGCAAATTAAGTGAGTTTCACTCCTAACTCCTCACTCCTCACTTCTAACTTTTTATTCTTCTTCCGTCTCCGTCGCGAGGTAGTTGACGTCGCCCGAAAACAGCCCCAGCATCCCGCGGTAGACGAACTCGGCGTTTTCGTCGAAGTTGAGTTTCAGCAGTTCCGCCTGGTGGCGGGATTCGAGGACGAGGGAGGTCTCCATAAACGCGCCTCCGGCGTCGGCGACGGCGCAGGAGAAGCGGGCGCGGCCGTCGGGCAAGTCCTCGATCCGGGAAGAAGCCTTGGCACCCCGGTTCTTAAAGCGGAGCAGTTGCATCGCACTGCGCACGCTCTTTTCCCGGATCTGACGGAGGAGCGTGCTTTGAAGCGTCTTTGCCGCCACGACGCCCGCCGGCGTGATCCGGTAAAAACTGGTGTTCCCGGCGTCCTGCTTGTCCACCGCCCCGGCCTCAATAAGGTCGCAGAGGCAATCCATCATATCGAACCGGCGGATGAACTCATCCTCCATCACGATGTCGTTGAGCGTGACGAGATCGATCGGTTTTCCGACGTTCAGGAGCAGATGAAGCAGGAAAATTTTAATGTCCTCTTTTTGCGTGAGACGAAGTGCCATGCCGCTTGCCGCCTTTCGTTTTTTCTGCCTGTATTTTATCACATTTTTATCTTAATGTATAGCCGGAAACGAAAAAAACACGATTTTTTCGGAAAATATCTTGCGTTGTCTTTCTTTCTGTGATAAAATTATTGTGTACAACTATAATCTGTCAGGAGGAAACATGAGCAATCTGCATCTGATCTGCAACGCACATATCGACCCCGTATGGCTCTGGGAACTCGATGAGGGCGTGGCCGAAACGCTTTCCACGTTCCGCGTGGCCGCCGATTTCTGCGAATCCTATAACGGTTTTATCTTCAACCACAACGAAGCCATGCTGTATGAGTGGGTGGAAGAATACGATCCCGCTCTCTTTGCACGCATTCAGAAACTCGTTCGCGAGGACAAATGGCATATTATGGGCGGTTGGTATCTGCAACCGGACTGCAATCTGCCGAGCGGCGAGAGTTTTGTCCGTCAGATTCTGGCCGGAAAGAATTATTTTATGGACAAATTCGGCGTGGAGCCCAAAACCGTCATTAACTTTGACGCGTTCGGCCACTCCCGCGGGCTGGTTCAGATCATGAAGAAATCCGGATACGATTCCTATATCTTCTGCCGTCCCGAACCCGATATGCTCGA
>JAGHUY010000184.1 GCA_018064545.1 Candidatus Apopatosoma intestinale
TACAATTCGGCTGAGGAAGACGTGATTCTCGGCACGATCGTGTCCGTCACGGCGGAGAATACCCGGACGCTCGATCCGCAAATGGGCGCGGACGGGAATCCTGTCATCCATACCTATGACGACGTGTTCGATCTGTTTATCACCGTCCGTTCGGAGGATGCGGAACTGACCGATGAGGGGTTCTGTAACGTCGCGGGCACGCGCATTCTCGTCGGATCGGAGATTTACTTCTCTTCCGGCCTGTTCAATCGCGTGGGCTACTGCACCGCATACAACGTGAAATAGGGGGAAGTTATGAAAACGACAAAAAAAGCCAAATTGAATCTGTTTGACGTCATTCTGATCGTAGCCGTCGCCGCCATCGTAACGGCCCTGCTTCTGAAAGTCACCTATTTCAACAAGAGCGAAGCCGCCGAAAACCGGGTGACGGTCGAGTTCACGGTCTACGACATCATGAACGTCACGGCGACCGCCGCCAAGAGCGGAAACGTCTATCTGCGCGACGACACCGTGGTCGGCACGGTGAACGGCGCGAGCATCCTGCAAAGCCGCGTCTATCTGACCGGTGACGACGGAAAGATCGAGCGGTACGCGACCCCTCTTGAAAAAAAAGATCTGGTCGGGAAAATGACGCTGTCCGGCATCATGAAGAATACCGGTTTCTACGTCGGCGGCAAACAGCGCATCACCGTGGGAGCCACCCTGCCGGTCTATATTTTCAATCCCGCGACGGGAAACGGAGCCTCGGTGGAGATTACCGTGGATTCCATCACGCCGATTTCGTAGAAAAAAAGGCGATTTTATCAATTTTTTTGTGAAAATCTCTTGATTTCGGGAAACGGTTTTGCTATAATAATGAACAAATATGTGATAATTTTTTCTTCGCTTTGAAGAAAGCCATACGAACAGGAGCACGCACATGATTTCCAGAGATATCGTTGTCAAGAGTAACGTCGGTCTGCACGCGAGACCCGCTATGTTTTTCATTCAGAAAGCCAACTCGTATAAGAGTTCCATTTGGATTCAGGTCGGGGACAAGCGTTCCAGCGCGAAGAGTCTTCTGGGCGTTCTGGCCATGGCGATCTCCGAAGGCACGACGATCACGCTGATCGCCGACGGTCCGGATGAGACCGATGCGCTCAACGGCTTGGAAGAAGTCGTGGAGACTGAGGAATAAGCAGAAAAACGACGGCAGGCCGAACGGCAACTGCCGTTTTTTTGTCCGGAAAAAAGATTTCAGTTTTCAGTTTTCAGAAAGAATATTTCGCCGCCTGCGGGCGTCGACACGGAGGTGCTTTTTTGCAAAAAAGCGCCCCGTGACCCCGAAAAAACAAGTTAGGGTTCATTTCATCATCCATCAACGGGAAGCGTTGCATAACAGAGGAGGAGCCGATGGTAAACGAAACTTACGCTGCGCATCTGCGCGAAAAGGCGTCGCATCTGCCGCTGTCGCCGGGGGTGTATCTGATGAAGAACGCCTCGGGGACGGTGATCTACGTCGGCAAGAGTCGGGCATTACGCAACCGCGTGTCGCAGTATTTTCACGAGAACCCCTCGTTCAATGAAAAGACGCACGCGATGACGCACGCGGTCTGCGACTTCGACGTCATTCTCTGCCAGACGGAAATGGAAGCGCTGACGCTGGAAAACTCGCTGATCAAACTCTATCAGCCGCACTATAACATTCTGTTAAAGGACGATAAATCGTATCCGTATCTCGTCGCGACACTCGGGGAGCCGTTTCCGCGGCTGACCGTGTCGCGTAAACGCGAACCGGGGAAGAATAAGTATTACGGCCCGTATTCGGGAACCGATACGGTGCGGGCGGTGATCGCCGCGCTGGAACGGGCGTTCGGACTTCCCTCCTGCCGCTATTCGTTCCCCCACGATACGGGAAAGGTAAAACACTGCCTGTACCGGCAGATGGGGTGCCTTGCCCCGTGCGACGGGAAGATCACGGAGGCGGAATACCGCACCGCGTTTGATGCCGTCATCCGGTTTCTCGACGGGGACGTGGCGGGCGTCGAAGCGCATCTGACGGAAAAGATGAATTATGCCGCCGACAATCTGATGTTTGAAGCGGCGGCCGAATACCGCGACCGTCTGCGGGCGATCGGAAAACTGGCGGAAAAACAGCGTGTCGTCGACGCGCCGAACGTGGAGCGCGACATCGTCGGATGGTACGTCGGGGAGGACATCGTCTCGGTCTGCCTGTTCTTTGTGCGGAGCGGTCGGCTGCTCGATAAAAAGACGTTCTTTTTCTCGGGCGGGGAGATTTTCGACGACGATTCGGTGATCTCGTTTCTCGCGCATTTTTATCAGACCTGCGGTTTTGTCCCGCGGGAGATCGTTCTCGCCGACCCGATCGCCGAGGAGGAACGCGCACTCTGCGAGCAGTTCTTGCGGGAGCAGGCGAAAGCCCCGGTGCACCTGCGTATCTCGTATCGCGGCGAACTTCATAAGTTCTGCGAAAACGTCCGAAAGAACGCCGAAATGGCGGCGATCGAGTATCGGAAAAGCAGCGAACAGACGGCAAAGTCCCTCATCCGGCTGGCCTCTCTCTGCGGACTGGAAGTCGTGCCGGAGCGGATCGAGGCGTTTGATATTTCCAACTACGGAAACGAGGGCATCACGGCCGGCATGGTCGTCTTCGAGGGCACCCGCCCGAAAAAGAGTGAATACCGCGTTTATAAAATGAAGACGACCGAGGGGCAGGACGACTACGCCTCCATGCGGGAGGCTCTCTCCCGGCGGCTCGCGCACCTGTCCGACGAGGGGGCAAAAGCGCCCGATCTGATCTTGCTCGACGGCGGCAAAGGCCACGTGGAGACGGTCACAGCGCTGATGCGGGAACTGGGCGTTTCGATCCCCGTGCTCGGCATGGTCAAGGACGCGCACCATAAGACGCGCGCACTCGTCTCGGAAACCGGTGAAATTTCGATCGCCGGGGAGCAGGCCGTGTTCGCGCTGATCTATCAGATCCAGGAGGAAGTCCACCGGTTCACGGTCTCGCGCATGACGGGAGCGAAGCGGAATAAGGAGCGCACCTCGGT
>JAGHUY010000180.1 GCA_018064545.1 Candidatus Apopatosoma intestinale
AGTGACAGATACGGAGTAGGAACCGAAACTGAGTTTGCCGAGGGACTTTATCCAGACTTTTTTCATATCGCCGCTCTTGGGCTGACGGTAGAAGTCGGCAAGGATCTTTTTGACGATCTCGTGACCTTTGACGTTCAGGATCAGTTCATAATGATGGGCAAACTCGTCGTCCTCGGCCGCGGCGAATGTGACTGTGACGGGACGAGAAGAGCCGGTACCATCGCCGACGCTGACGGACAAATCGGTCATTTTGGGGGCTTTGTTGTTCTCCTCGCTTCCACGATCCATCGTATATTTCATCAAATGAGAACCGTCGGCTACCGGGTGGGAGACCTCCCACGGCTCGTCGATGGTGTCTTCGTGGTAGAAATCCATGCGGGTGGCTCTCAGATTGCCGTTTCCGTCGATCTGAATGAGAAGTCCCTGCGAGAACTCGTCCTTATCGTTCATGGTCGTGTTGCCGGCCATATCTTCATAATTTCCGGCTTCGATGGCCATATAGCGGACGGAACCGCAGCCAAACGAGGTGAACGCCGTCTGCATCACACTGCGCGGGTCGTTGAGCGGGAAGTGCAGATGGCCGCCGAACGTCACGACCTGCGGATATTTTGAGAGGATGTCCGTCAGATCGTCGGTATACCAATAGGTACCGAGATCACTGCCGTAAACGGTATTGTGGATCATCGGGTGAGTTACGACGAAGACATACTGGCCGGGATTCTCAGCCGTCAGTTCGGCAAGTGTCTTATCAAGCCATTCCTTGGCCGCCCCCGTATAGGTGACCGGGTCTTGGGTACACGGTGTGATGCAGAGAAAATGATACGGGCCGACTTTGCAGTGGCGGCATTCTTCACTTTTCCGCATCTCGTTGTCGAGATCGGCTTTGAAATAGGAATCGCCGAGCAACTTGCTGATCTGCTGTGCTTCGGAAGCGGAGTTCGCCGTCCACCATCCCTTGGGATCGTGGTTGCCGATCGTGTAGATGAGCGGGGTTACGGTCGGGTCGAAAACGCTTTCGTATATATTCTTAAAAAAGTTGGTCTCGTTGTAATTGCCGTTATAGCCTGTATCGATCAGGTCGCCGGCGACACAGATCGCGTCGATCCCGTCGGCATCGTGAAGGGCGGCCCGGGCTTTTAACTGCTCCAAAGCGCTCTTGAATTTCTGTGCCGGGATGGTGTTTGCCCCGTCAACGTGGGTATCGCTGATGGCGCCGAACGAGAATACGATGTTTGTCTCGTCGAAGACCGTCGTGGGATCGATTTCGGGGACGACGGGACCGGGATTCGTTGTCTCGGTGGTTTCCGTGGATTCGGTCGTCTCCGAAGAGGACGCGACGGTTTCTGTCGTGGAAGCGGTCGTCTCCGTTTCCGAAGAAGCGGTCGTTCCGACAGACTCGTTTCCGCAGGAGACGAGCGGGAACAGCAGGGAGAGAAGTAAGAGACAGGAAATCATTTTTTTCATGGAGGTTCCTTCCTTTTAATATTTTGCTACGATTTTTTTCATTTCGTCCAATTTGGAGATGGTATCGAGAGTCAGTCTGAGCTGAGCCTTGGCGCGCTCCAAGTTGTGGTCGGGACGGGTCGGGTCTACACGGAAATACACGTCACCGTTCAGATAATCGCCGAGGAAACGGAGAACCAGTTCATAGGTAAGGACGACCACGGAAACGGGAAGCATATCGCGCTCTTTGGGCGTGATGGCGTCACCGATTCCCTCCAAAAAGCCTTTCGTATAGGATTCAAACAAGTCCAGACGGTGAAAGACGAGGTCAAGATCACGCTCGTCCTCGGCACTGTTGCAGGCGGCAAAACGGACGCCGTCGCCGAAATCGTAAAGCAGGGAACCGGGCATGACGGTATCGAGGTCGATGACGCAGATACCCTCGCCCGTCTTGCTGTCGAGCATGACGTTGTTC
>JAGHUY010000287.1 GCA_018064545.1 Candidatus Apopatosoma intestinale
ACGAGGGCAAGAGACAGGGCGGAAGCCAGATCGGAAAGTTTCATTGCCGTCACTCTCCTCCGTTTTTCTTTTCATCGTCCCTCGTTTTCACGGAGACGATCTGATCTAAGGTGATTTTTTCTTTGCGCTGTTCGAGATATTCGTGGAACAGCATCCGCATATTGACGGTGCATTCATCCGCCGTGGTCTCCCCGCGCACGATGTCCTCGGCAAACGCCATACAGGTCGGCGCGCCGCAGGAGCCGCAGTCGATGCCGGGCAGTCCCTTGCAGATGGATTCGATCTCCCCCATCATGCGCATGGCCTCCGCCCGATCGTCGGAAAGACGGTTGTACGGATTGTACTCCACTTCTTTTTCGCAAAAGAACTTGTTCGGGATCCATTGACTGGCCGGACGGTTCGGCGATACGGGAAGATAGCGTTTCAGCGACTGCAATTTGGCACCCGCCATATAGGGGTTGACGACCGTCAGCGCCCCGCCGACACAGCCGCCGGCGCACGCGTTGAGTTCGACGAAATCCAGCCCCGTGATGTCGGCGTTGTCGATCTGTTCGAGAACCTTGATGCAGTTTTCAATGCCGTCCGCCGCAAGGTAATGTTCGTTGAACACCGCCTTGCTCTCGCCTCCCGTTGTCGCCCAGCTGATGCCGACGATGCCGGCCTCGGTGGATTCCAGCGGCTCATCCTGACGCTTTTTCATCACGTCGAGCAATGCGAAATACACGTCCCGCACGGAGAGCACCGCGTCTATGTAGTTCCGGTCGCCGGCGAAATCGTTTTTCACGTAGCCGACTTTGGCGGGACAGGGGGAGATGAAGATCACGCCGATGTCCGCGTCGGAGAGTTCGGGATACTCCTCTTTCGCCTTTTCCCGCGCCATCATGGCCGCAATATCGACCGGCGGCAGGATCGGCATGATATTCTCGCATAAGAACGGGTAGTTCATGGAGATCAGCCGCATGATCGCCGGACAGGCCGAACTGATGATCGGTTTCTTGATGTCCTCTCTTTGCAGATACATTCTCGTATAGGCCGTGACGAGTTCGGCGGCACAGGCCACCTCAAATACGTCGTCAAAACCAAGGTCGAGAAGTCCGCGGATGATCCGGCCGATGTTCGACATATTCTCGAACTGGCCGTAAAGAGAGGGAGCGGGAAGCGCGATCTTGTAGCGGAAACGGGAAAGACACGACAGATCGTCGTGCGTGGCCTTCTGCGCCTTGTAGGGGCATACCCTGATACACTCGCCGCAATCGATGCACCGTTCGGGAATGATCACCGCGTGACCGTCCCGGATGCGGATGGCCTCCGTCGGGCACCGTTTGAGGCACGTGGTACAGCCCTTGCACTTTTCGGTTTCCAGAGAAACGGAATGCTTGTAATCAGTCGCCATGTTATCCTCACTGAACCGGAAGAAGGTTTCAGATGTTGATCGTCATCGTGACGGTCGTCCCCTTGCCCACTTCCGTGTCGATTTTCATGGAATCAGAATATTTTTTCATGTTGGGCAGTCCCATGCCCGCGCCGAATCCGAGAGCCCGGATATTGTCGCGCGCGGTAGAGAATCCCGCCTGCATCGCCTGTTCGACGTCGGCGATCCCCGGACCGTGGTCGGTGAGAACGATCTTGATTTCTTTCTCGTCCACGTCGATGTCCGCTTCCCCGCCGCCGCCGTGGATGACCATATTGATCTCTCCCTCGTACATGGCGATGGAAACTTTGCGGATGGCCTCGGGCGGGTAGCCGAGCTGGCGCAATTTCTTTTTGACAACGACGGAGGCTTCTCCGGCCGTGGAAAAGTCCTGTCCGTCCACGTCAAAGTGGAAATGGATCGGTTCAGCCATCGTCGTTCTTTCTGCCAAGCCCGGCGTGATACAGCACACCGGCGGCTTCAAAGGCGCGGAGTTCGGATCGCATGACGACGATCCCGCAATCCTTTGCCAGCGTCACAATCTCTTCCGTCGGCATTTTGTTGCGGACGAAAACGACGCAGACCATGTCCATCATATCCGCGGTGCGGATCACCTGCGAATTGAGTAGGCCCGTCAACAGAACGCCCTGATCCTTGACGTACGCCAGCACGTCGCTCATCATATCGCTGCAACAGGCGGAGGAGACCTCGTTTCCGAGCAGTTCCTCGCCGCACAGCACCTCGGCACCAAGCAGTTCTTGAATTTTTCTGATTTCCATGGCGTTATTGATATTTAGCCAGAATAGCGGGTACTTCTTCGGGTTTCAGACGACCGTAGACTTCTTCGTTGATCGTCAGAACCGGAGCCAGACCGCAGGCACCGACGCAACGGCAGGCCGTCAGACTGTATTTGCCGTCCGGCGTGCATTCGTCAGTCCCGATACCGATGGTCTCGGTGACCTTGTCGAGAAGCTGTCCGGAGCCCTTGACGTAGCAGGCGGTTCCGAGGCAGATGGAAATGTTGTACTTGCCTTTCGGGGAGAGAGCGAACTGAGCATAGAACGTGGAAACGCCGAAAACCTTTTCGACCGGCACGTCCATGCCTTCCGCGATCATGGTCTGAACTTCGACGGGCAGGTATCCGTAGATGTCCTGTGCTTCCTGCATGACAGCCATCAGACTGCTCTTGTCATGCTTGTGGGCGTCGATAACCGCATCGAGCTTCTTTTTCTGCTCGGCAGTACCCTGAAACGGGATTTTGCTGATTTTCTTTTGCACGAAAAATGACCTCCATCCATATTTGGTAAAGCAAAATGCTTTCCTTTGTGATCAAACGCCGCCCATTTTTCCGGGCGTAGTTTTTATCCAGTTAATTATATCATATAGATTTTCATTTATCAATCCCTTTTCGCAAAAAAAGCGCGGGAATGGTTGGGAAAAATGTCGAGGATGGAAGTTTTCAGTTTTCAGTTTTCAGTTTTCAGAAATCAGATTTCAGTTTTCAGTTTTCAGTTCTCAGAAATCAGATTTCAGTTTTCAGTTTTCAGCATTGACTTATTCGTTCAATTCTGATAAAATAGCAGAGAAAATCATACATGGAGGTCAGAATCATGTTGGAAGTCAAACCCGTTCGGGACACGTCCGAACAAAAAGCCGCCTGTGAGGCGTGCGGCATCGCGTATCTCCCGGGGCATTTCGTATATGGAGCCACGGAAGACGGCGCGCTCGTCGGTGCTTCCCTGTTCGACATCACCGGGGAGGGGGCGGTCGTAGAGGCGATCCGTCCGGCACCCGGAAGCGAAAACGATTATGAGGGGCTGTTCATCCTCGGCAGAGGAACGCTCAATTTTCTCGACCTCTGCGGAGTGAAACAAGCCGTGATGCGGGTACATGACGAAACCGATACACGCCTTTCCCACATTCTCGGCTTCCGCGACGACGGCACGGGCACACTGCGCCTGTCGCTCGTCGGCCTGTTCGACGCTGACTGCGCCGCCAAGAAAAAGGAGGAACCTTAACCATGACAAAAGCATCCAAAATCGCCATTACCGTCGCCATCATTTTCGCAATTTTCATTCTGCTGATCGTCACCGCCATCGGCATTTTTAAATGGAACGTCGATAAAAAACCGCACGTCATTGACGAAAAGAGTCTGACGATCGCCGGTGAAAACTATACGGTCACGCTGATTCAGGTCGGCGATCCCGACTTTCCGTTCGGTGCCACCACGGCGCGGGTCGAACTCCGGCTTGACGGCAAAAAAATTGACAGCTTTACCGCCGACGTCGCCCACGACGGCGCGATTCTGTCCCCAAAGAGCTGGGATGTCTGCATCCACGACGAAAGAACCGGCGACATCGCCGTCACCCTGTTCGGAAGCGAGCAGGAGCCGGATACGCATATCTTTTTCCTGTCCCTGCGGATAGATTGACGCGAGGCAGACCGTCCCGCCATCAGGACAGTCAGAATAATACAAATGTATAAAAAAGAAATCCCTTGCCGCCGCAAGGGATTTTTATATGGAACAAATGGTTGAGGCTTCCGCCTCAAACTCTGATCCGGAGGTGCTTTTTTGAAAAAAAGCACCCCGGAACCCCCAAAAAACAAATCGGAAATTCTATTTTTTCCATTCAGGAAGTACCGTCATTCTTATTTTAGCCGCTCCATACGGTACCAACTCGATCGTCTCCGTCTTCTCTGCCGCTTTCACTTTTCGCGGCAGGTTCGGCGTGAACGTGCGCGGGTCGCCCGTCACGTGGATAAACTCATATTTCCAGTTGAGCCGGTTCCACGACGAGACCGTGCGGATTTTCCACCCCGGCACCTCCCGCGCGGCGACGCGGACAGTCGGCAGATCGGCGGCGAGATCGAACCGCGCGTCCTTACCCGCCCGGAACACGGGCACGGCATCCGCACAGATCGCAAAATTCCATTTTTTGTCCGGCGTCATGCGATACGTAGGGAACGCTTCCCCGTCGCAGACCGCCGTCTCCGTGATTTCCCGGTTGCCTTTCATGCCGAGCGAGTAGACAAGCGGACCCCGTGTGAAATACACGCCCGGTGCGCTTTTTTCTTTTCTGACCTCCGCGTCAAACGCGACGGCGATCGCCGTGTCGCCCGCAATCTCTATCTCGGCATAGCCGTGTTTGACCGTATATGCCCGGTCGATACAGAAGCCCGTACACCATGCGGGAATCCGCAGGCGAAGCCGGAAACTCCCCGTTGTCTTCACGGAAAGCGAAAGCGACAGATCGAACGGATAGCGCGTCTTTTCCTCAATGGCAAACGGCTGACCGTTCACCGTCCCCGTCACCCGGCAAGGCCCGTAAAGCTTGGCGGTCACGGCGTTTTCCGTCACCTGCCA
>JAGHUY010000342.1 GCA_018064545.1 Candidatus Apopatosoma intestinale
ATGCACGATGAACTGACCAAAGTGGATATTAAAAAAATGCAGGAAGAGATCGATTACCGCAAGACCGAACTTCTTCCGAAACTGAAAGAGAGACTCAAACAGGCGAGAGAACTGGGCGACCTCAGCGAAAACGACGAGTATCATTCGGCAAAGCGCGAACTCGGCCGGAACAACAGCCGCATCGAATACCTGCAACAGATGATCGATACGGCGATCATCGTGGAAAGCGGTTCCAAACGCGCCGGTGTCATCGGGCTTTTTGACAAAGTGACGCTGTATATGGAGGATGACGACGAGGAGATGACGATCACGCTCGTCACCACGCTTCGTCAGGATTCTTTAAACGGCTTTATCAGCAAGGAATCTCCGCTCGGGAAAGCGGTCATGGGTAAAAAAGTCGGTGACCGCGCGATAGTCGTCGTCAACGAGAACTGCTCCTATTACGTCACGATCCGCGCCGTCGAAAAAGGGCAGGACGACGAGAGCTTGAATATCAGCTCTTTCTGATTAAGTAGCGGTTTGGATTTGCTGATGCCGCATCAAGAGATGCGGACAAATCAGAATTTGCGGAGGTGATCGTACGTCTATTACTGTTTACAAATGTGATACCCCCGGAAGCATTGTACCGGTTACACTATCGCCGGAAGAAGACGGATTCACTTTATCACAATACTTTATCGTTGAAAAATACGAGCATTTGTACGAGAAAAGTATAAAACGCTTTAATTCCGTCGATACGCCGTACGCTTTGCCCGGTAAAGGAAAAAAAGTAAAACCGTATTATGGATTTGATCGGGAGCCAATGCGATATACTCCGGACAACGCGGAGCAATTCTCGTTTGCGGATATTTCCGCAGCATTCCGGTCGCTCTCCGAAAAGGATATTTGTGAAATCATTTACGTAAAGATTGCGGACTCCGATGCCGACAAACCCGAAGGGATGTCTTTTATGGGATATGACGTTTGTTATCCCCTCGACAGCGACGGTTTTTCGGCAATATGTGATTGTATGTTTTTATGCCGCTGGCATGGATGTGATGAGAACGGCACGGAATTCTTGTCAGAATTCGAAACGTTGAATGAGAACGGCTTATTCAGCATTCAAGAAGAAGCTGTTCGTTATCTCCGCCACTACCTCTCGCAAGATTGGGCAGAAACCGGCGAATTCTGTATTGTTGAAATATACAGATAAATCCCGGTTTGTCTGATAAAAGAATAACCCGCAGAAAAGGTTTTTTCCTCTTCGGCGGGTATTTTTTCTTTTTTATTAAAACGCCATACGTCCCCAAGACGGTTCGGATTCTTCAAACGGGGGAAGACCGAGTTTTTCGCGGGCATAGCGGATATAGAACAAATAGTTTTCAAACGGGGTGCCGTTCGGGATGCGGTGATCGAGACCAAAGACGATGCCACCCTCGCACATTTCGGGACACATTTTATAGTCCAATTCTGCCTTGATTTCCTCTTTCGTGCGGCGCAG
>JAGHUY010000078.1 GCA_018064545.1 Candidatus Apopatosoma intestinale
AAGATCAAAGGAGCCATCAACCTGTTCTACTTGGTTTGTGATGACGGCAATATGGGTATATGTCACGGTGACCTGATCGAATTGTACCTTTATCTTTCCAGAGTACAGTGGGAGCGCGGATACCGCGATGAGGCATTTGCTTCGCTGGATGAAAGTTTGAAGCACGCAAGGGCATTGGAAGCATGGGCAGACGGAAACGAGCACATGCTGACGGCTCCGCTTGTTTCCCGAGTCACATTCAAAATCCAACGGACCAAGGGAGCCGCAAAATCACTGCCGGATGATTGGCCATGCTGGAGTTTTCCGGATTGCACGCAAACGGAAAAGGAAATCAAATCCGATCCACGTTGGAATGAATGGGTAAAACGAACCAAAGAATAGTGTTTTATTTCTCATAAACCGAGTGAGAGCGCAGAAAACGGGACTGCAAAAGCCGAGCTTTTGCAGTCCCGTTTCTTTTATCTGCGGGCTATCAAACGGGTCGTATTTTCAGTCAAAGGCTTCCGGTGGGTTCTGATTATTTTCGAGGATGGTCAGCAGGCCGTCCCGTTGCTCGCGGACGGCGTAGCCGAGAAACTCGTAGTTTGCCACGGTCTGCGCGGCTCCGGCATCGTGTGCGTCGACAACGACGTAATCGGTATAGGGCGGGCCATCGTGGTAGTAGAGTTCGTAGACTTCATGGCGGTTCGCGAGATGGGGGACGAGAAAACATGAGGCGGTGACGGAGGCGTCTTCCGGAATCGTTTTGAGGGCTTCCTCCATCATCTGGTACTGCTTGCGGTTCTCCGCATAGCGGCTGACGTTTCCGGCGAGGACGGGAACGACGTTCGCAACGTATAGGGTGAGGCAAGCGCAGGCCGCGAGCGAGCAGAGGATGCGTCGGACGGAATGGGACATTTCCTTGATATTTTGAACTAAGCCGGTAAACAGGAGCGCGAGGATGCCGAAATGATACTGAAAGCGCAGTTGATATTGATACGGATAGGCGGTGATCAGATTGATGAG
>JAGHUY010000311.1 GCA_018064545.1 Candidatus Apopatosoma intestinale
TCGAGGAGTTGCAAAGAATCCCGTAACCTACCTTGGTCATGAGGAACGGAATCACAATTTCGCTCTTGGTGTACACAATTCGGTTGAGATACGTTTTGCCGTTCAAGACGATACGGTCGGTGTTGCTCTCTCCGAGGCCGTAAAAGCGTTCTCCCTCGGTCAAAACGGTGATATACTTCGGGTCTTTGACAAAATCGATGTACTGGACCGCGTCGTCGGCCGTCTCGTCGCCGACGATCTTTTTCCGTTCGGGACGGAAACCGCAGAGTTTTTCATCGAAATACGCGCTCTTCTCAGACAACTTGTCCTGCGAGAAAGAAACGGTACGGGTGAAACGGCCGTCCCCGAACGTCAGCGTCTCTCCTGAGACGGAAACGGTGAGAGCCCCGGCACGAACGCCGTTTTCGGTCATCTCGCCGACGGTTTCATCCGGTTTTTCATAGATGCCGTACCGCTCAAAATAGGTCGGGGCAAACGTGTCGCTTACGCGGACGCGCACGATACCGTCCGCAAACGCGGACAGGCGCAGGGTTTTGCCGGAAACTTGAAAATCTTTTTCCGTCATGTTAAGTACCTCCTTTTTCCGGGAAACAAATGCGGCATTTTGCGTAGCCGCGTTCGGTAAAATAGTCTAAAAATGAGTTGTCTGTGATCAGCCGGCGGTCTTTTTTCATCGACGCGGCATATCGGCAGGATGAACGGTGAACCGTCCTTGTCTCCGTATTCAGCACCAGAACTTCACGGTCTGCCGGAATTTGGTCATAGGTGCTGTACTCCGGTGCATGACCCGCGTCGATCACAATATCCGCTTTCCGCTGACAGGAACAGAGAGAAAGCAAAAACAGAGTCAGAAGTAGCAGCGTGATCCATCGTTTCATGCCGTCACCTCAAAAACGTCCATGGCGGTTTCTCCCGGCACGGAAAACAGCAGGCAGTCGCCCGGATTCAGCAAAAAGTGGGAGCCGTCTTCCTCCGAAATCCATTCACGCACCGTCCGTTCCGTCCGGACGCAGTGGTTTTTTTCTCCGCGATTCACGAGGCCGAGCAGACGGGTACCGTCCTTTTCGCGGAGCAGACACGCCACGTCCGCGTCGGCATAGACGAGAGAAAACGAACCGTCGGCGAAGACTGACGACCAGTTCTTCCGAATCCCGCCGATTTTCCGATAAAACGCCGTCAGTTCCGCGTCCTCCCGTCCCCACGGGAACGGCAGACGGTTGAGCGGATCGGAATACCCTTGCATTCCGGCTTCGTCGCCGTAATAGATAC
>JAGHUY010000187.1 GCA_018064545.1 Candidatus Apopatosoma intestinale
TCCTCGGTCTTCACGAGTTCCAGCACCTTATCGCGGCCGCAATAGCCGTATTTACGGATCAGTTTATCGTTTTCCGCGTCCTCGCCGAACTTGTCGATGCCGGGGGCAAGGATCGTGAGTTCCCCGCCGTCGGCGATCGCCATGCGGGTGCGGTAGACCGCCTTGTTGCCGAGCCATGTGCTGTGAAACTCTCTCGGATCGAGATAGACGACGGCATGGCGGATCGGCTTGTCCAAATGCACCATGTTCTTCTGCTGGGCAAGCGCAACCGCCTCCTCAAAGGCGCTCCGTTCGTGCTCACCGATAAACAGACCGTGTAAAACGGTTTCGTCGCCTTTGTTCGTTGTGACGGTCAGTACGTAGAGAAGCGACAGATCGGAAAGAAAATGTTCCTCGGCATAGTCGAAGACCTTGCGCACCGGCGTGTGATCGCGTCCCATCATGCGTTCCAGCCCGTAAAACGCGCCGAGCATATGGGAAGAACTGATCATGTTACTGCCGCCGCAACCGACGAAAATATTTTTGGAGTAGTTCGCCATGCCGACGACCTCATGCGGGACGACCTGCCCCATCGAGATGATCAGGTCATAACTCTTGTCGAGCAGACGGCGGTTGACCTCCACGTCGATCTTTTCGTTCACCAGTCCCTCGGAAACTTCGCTTACAAATGAGGCGGGAACCTCGCCGATTTTTACAACGTCTTTGCGCCAGTTGTGGACGATCATGCGGTCAAACGGCACCTCAGGGCCGAAAAAGGCATTCCATTCCGTCTCCGTCACCGGTACGTGTGTGCCGAGCGCGGGCATGATGTCGATTTCGCAGGTATCCTTGAGCAGGGAATAATACAGAGCCGTAATCTTGCCGGCGGCGGAGTACATTCGCGTGTAATCCGGCGGGAGCAAGAGGACTTTTTTGAGATGCTTTCCCGCGAGAGACTGACGAAGAGCATTTTTCAATTCCTCATCCGTCACGGGAGAGCCGTGGTTGATACTGAGCAAAAAAAGACCTCCTTTTTTAGCCTAACAGGAGTGATCCGAGCCCGGCTTGCGAGGGCGGATTCACCGTTATGCTGTGATAATGTTCCAAATTTCACCATTTTATATCTTACTCCAAGTCTCGGATGATGTCAATATGTTTCCTTTGAATCTTTATCTATGTTTCCTTTGAATCTTTATCTATATGTTGACAAAAAAGAAAAAAATCGGTAAGATGAAAGAAAAGAATAAAGAGAGAAAAGGAGAGTTTTCCATGGATTTTACATTAGACAGGATACGTGTGATTTGTCAAAAGCTTTCTTCCATGAAAACCGAATCGCTTGGGGAAGTGGCGATGCGATACCAAAAGACCGGATACAAGACATCCAATGACTTGCCCGATCCCGAAACGCTCGCGCCGTTTCCGCGTCTGACGAACATTGAGGGAAACGACGAACATTACTGGTTCTATACTTCGGTTGCGCCCGTACCGAAGCAGGAGGGCAAGAAACTGTTTTTGGTGTTCCGCACGGGACAGGAGGGGACTTGGGACGCCAAGGGTCCGCAGGAACTCCTGTATCTGAACGGCAAAATGACGCAGGGCATGGATGTCAACCACACAGAGGCACGGCTCGATTTTGATACCGCCTATGACGCGCACATCTATTTCTATACGGGGATTCCGACCTGTAAATGCACGCCGGTCTGCACGCTTCAAATGGTGGATGAGCGGATCGAAAAACTTTGGTACGACTTATTTGTTCCGTATCAGGCACTTGACCGTCTTGATCCCGACAGTGAGGCATACCGCACGATCATCGGGCATCTGAAAGAGGCTGTCGGGCTCCTCGACCTGCGTGTCCCGTTTTCCACAGAGTTTTATACAAGTGTGGAAAACTCCGAACGCTATCTCCTTGAGGAGTTTTACGGCAAAGTGTGCGGCGGGCTTGATGCCATTGTCAACTGCATCGGTCATACCCATATTGACGTAGCATGGCTGTGGCCGGTCTGTCAGACAGTAGAAAAGGCACAGCGTAGCTTTGCGACGGTTGTGCAGTATATGCGCGAATATCCCGAGTATAAATTCATGTCGAGCCAGCCTCAGCTCTATCAGTTTGTCAAGGACGAAGCCCCCGAGCTGTATGAGGAGATCAAAGCCCTTGTCCGTGAGGGACGATGGGAGCCGGAGGGTGCCATGTGGCTGGAAGCCGACAACAATCTGACCTCCGGCGAAAGTCTGGTCCGTCAGATTCTGTTCGGCAAGCGATTCATGAAAGAGGAGTTTGGTGTGGACAGCAAATGCGTCTGGCTGCCCGACACGTTCGGGTACAGCGCGGCGCTTCCGCAGATCATGAGAAAATGCGGTGACGAGCGGTTTGTCACCTCCAAGATCAGTTGGAACGAATCGAATACATGCCATACGACAGTTTTCTGTGGCAGGGTATCGACGGCAGTGAGGTGTTCACGTTCTTCATCACCGCCCGCACCGGCGATTTCGGCCGTCACACGACGTATAACGGCAAGATCGATCCGAACCACGTGCTGGGCGCGTGGAAACGGTATCAGCAAAAAGAATATAACAACGAAGTCGTTCTTTTGTTCGGCTACGGCGACGGCGGTGGCGGCCCGACCAGAGAAATGCTGGAATGCGGGCGCCGTCTGGAAAAGGGATTGCCGGGATATCCCAAGACGAAGATCGACTTTTCCGGTGCGTTCCTCGACCGTGCCATTGATAACTTCAACAAAAACACCGAAAAACTCGGCCACACGCCGCGCTGGGTGGGCGAACTCTATCTGGAATTTCATCGAGGCACGTATACGTCTATTGCCAAGAACAAGAAGAACAACCGAAAGAGCGAACAACTCATGCAGTCGCTGGAAGCCGCATCTTCGATGGCGTCGCTTCTCGCCGGAAACGCCTATCCGCAGGATGAAATCAACGGCTATTGGCACACGGTGTTACTGAACCAGTTCCACGATATTCTGCCCGGTTCTTCGATCCTTGCGGTCTACGGGCAGACGGATAAGGATTACCAAGCGCTCCTTGAGAACGCCGGAAAGACGCTGGGCACCACACTTGCCGGTATTGCCGGAAACGTCGGAACGGACGGAGGTCTGTTCGTCTGGAACCCGAACGGCTTCCCGGTCTGCGACGTTGTGGAGACGGAGAACGGAAAAGCGTTCGTGCGTGATATTCCCGCCCTCGGCTATGCCGTCGTCAAACCGGAATCGGTGAAGAACCGCGTGACGGTCTCCGACAAGTGTCTGGAAAATGATTTCTTCCGCATCCGCTTCGACGACCGCTATCAGATCGTGTCTCTCTACGACAAGCGCGTCGGCAGAGAAGTGGTGAAGGATGGCGAAGTGTTTAACGAACTCCGACTGTTTGAGGACTTCCCGAAGCAGTTTGACGCGTGGGAGATCACCAACTACTATAAGGATAAGATGTGGAAAATCGACACGCTTTCTTCCGCCGTGCCGGTGGACGAGGGCGCACGCAAGGGCTACCGCATCACGAGAGAGTATCTGCGCTCCCGTATCGAGCAGACGATCTGGCTCTACGACGACGCGGAACGCATCGACGTGGACAACGTTATCGACTGGCACGAGGAACACGTGCTTCTCAAAGCGGCGTTCCCCATCGACGTTCACGCAAACGAAGCGACGTATGAGATCCAGTTCGGCAACGTCAAACGCCCGACGCACGAAAACACGTCGTGGGATGCCGCCAAGTTCGAGGTCTGTGCGCACAAGTGGGCGGATATGTCCGAGGATGATTACGGCGTCGCTCTCTTGAACGATTGCAAGTACGGTCACAGTACCGAGGGTAACACGCTCTCACTGACGCTATTAAAATGCGCGACCTATCCCAATCCCATGGCGGATAAAGAGGTACACACGTTCCGCTATGCGATTGTTCCGCACACCGGTAGCTTCAAGACGGCCGGAATTCCGCACATGGCACAGGCGTTCAATCAGCCGCTCATCGCACTTCCTGTCGGGGGACAGCAGGGCGAACTGCCGGAACGCTATTCCATGATCTCCTGCGATGCACCGAATATTCAGCTGGAAACGGTCAAAAAGGCCGAGGACAGCAACGCCCTGATCGTTCGCTTCTTTGAGAACTTCGACCGCCGCACGGACGCCACCCTGCGTCTCGGCTTTGAAGCCAAAAAAGCGTTCTTATGCGATATGCTTGAAAACGAGCTTTCCGAACTTCCGCTTGTCGGCCGGACGGTCACCGTGCCCACCGGAAACTTTGAGATTCAGACGGTCAAATTTGTACTATAAAAATCGTTTAAAACATAAAAGCAAAAATCTCCGGAGAAAGTCCGGAGATTTTTGCATAAAAAACCCTTGCATTTTCAAAAGAAGTATGCTATACTACTATACACATTTGCCGGTGTGATGGAATTGGTAGACGTGCTGGACTCAAAATCCAGTGGTAGCGATATCGTGCGGGTCCGAGTCCCGCCACCGGCACCAGAAAAAACCTCGTTCTTTTGAACGAGGTTTTTTCAATGATATCCGTTCCTCACGGAACGGGTGATATCCCTGCGGGATGATATCGCACTTCGTGCGATGATATACGCCTGACGGCGTATGGTGGGAACGGATATCATCCATATTTGCCGTAAGGCAAATATATCATGCCTCGCCCCGGCGAGGTATATCATATCGCGCAAGCGATATATCGTTACAAAGTGTGCGGTATGGCTTTTTGTTTCAATTCTTCCAAATTCTTTGCCTTGAAACGATACATAATTTTTGTTAAAATAGAACCGGACAGCAGAGGAGCGTCACCCCGGGAACATAAAAGAGAGGTGACGGATATGAAAAAAATGATAGCCGTCGTACTGACGGCTTTTCTTCTTTGCGGGCTTTTGTCCGTCGGGCTATCGGCCGCCGACAGGACGTTTTCTCTTGTGATCGACGGGCGTCAGGTCGCCGGTTCTGCCGTGGTGCGGGACGGGACGCTGTATGTCCCTCTCCGGGTCGTCGGCAGGGCGTGGGGAGGTCGGACGTCGTGGGACGAAGCGACACAGACCGCGACGACCGTAATCGGCGGAGTCTCGATTTCGGCCAAACGAAATTCCTTTACCGTTTTGGCAAACGGACGTTCCTATTATCACGACGGCTGTGTGGAGTACATAAACGGCGAAATGAATATCCCCATGGCGACGCTCTACCGGATCATGAATTGCCCGTATTTCGCGGCGGCAAACGGTGTTTTGTATATCGACAGGGGTGAGCAGGAGACTGCTCCCGCGACGTCTTATCGGGAAGAGGACTTATACTGGCTTTCCCGCATCATCGAGGCGGAGAGCAGAGGAGAGTCTATGCGCGGCAAGATCGCCGTCGGAAGCGTAGTGCTCAACCGCGTCCGGTCTGCCGAATTTCCGAATACAGTTTACGATGTGATTTTCGATACGAAATTCGGCGTGCAGTTTACGCCTGTCGCCAATAAGACGATCTATAACACGCCCTGTGAAGAATCGGTTCAGGCGGCGAGGATGTGCTTGGAGGGCGAGTCGGTCTCCCGCGACATCCTGTATTTCTGCAATCCGCGCCTGTCCCCCAACTCATGGGCGAGCCGGAATCGCCCGTATGCCTTTACCATCGGCGGACACGTGTTTTATCGATGATAAAAAATGCCCTGCATCGGCAGGGCATTTTTTGTGCGTTATTGGCGGTTATTTGTCTTCTTTGATCAGCTCTTTCACGGAGGTAGCCAGCCCTGCGAGCGAAGCGATATCACTCGGAATGATGATCTTGGTGGCCTTGCCGTCGGCGGCTTTCCCGAATGCTTCCAGGCTCTTTAAGGCAACGACTTTGTCGGAGGGAGCCGCTTCGTTGAGTAGGCGGATACCCTCGGCCGTGGCCTGCTGGACTTTCAAAATGGCCTCCGCTTCGCCTTCTGCCATACGGATCTTGGATTCCTTTTCGGCCTCGGCCATCAGAATCTGTTTCTGCTTTTGGGCTTCGGCGTCCAGGATCATGGCCTGTTTCTGACCCTCGGCGACCAGAATGGTGGAGTTCTTTTCACCCTCGGCACGGAGGATGGATTCACGGCGTTCACGTTCGGCACGCATCTGCTTTTCCATGGCGTCCTGAATTTCCTTCGGAGGCATGATGTTTTTCAGTTCCACGCGGTTGACTTTGATGCCCCACGGGTCGGTCGCTTCATCAAGAATGGCGCGCATCTTGGTGTTGATGATGTCACGGCTGGTGAGCGTGCTGTCGAGTTCCAGGTCACCGATGATATTACGGAGCGTGGTGGCAGTCAGATTTTCAATGGCACTCTTCGGATTTTCAATGCCGTAAACGTAGAGTTTGCAGTCGGTGATCTGGAAGAACACGACAGTGTCGACCTGCATTTTGACGTTATCCTTGGTGATCACGGGTTGAGGCGGGAAATCGGCGATCTGCTCCATCAGCGAAACGCGACGGGCGATCCGTTCGATAAACGGAACTTTGATATGAAGACCGGTGTGCCACGTGGTGTGGTAGGAGCCGAGACGTTCGATGACATAGGCGTGTGCCTGCGGGACGATGACGATGTTGCTGATGAGAACGATGATGACAACGGCAAAAAGAGCAATGAGAACATAAGTGATGGGACCCATAGGAAACCTCCTGAAAAATTATTTTGTACAAATGAGTTTTACGCCCTCGATCCGGACGATAAGCACGACTTCTCCGACGGCGATCTCCGAGCCGTCTGTGGAACGGGCCGTCCACAAAAGACCGTGAACCTTGACCGCACCCGTCTCATTCAGATTGGAGATGGTTTCGGTGACGACGGCGCGTTCCCCGATCAGCGCGTCGGCATTGGTGGCGACGGGTTTGATCCGCAGAGCCTCCTTGAAGATCGTGCGGGAAAAGAGGATCAGCACGAACGAGAGCACGACGAAAACGAGAATCTGCCAACCTATATCCACATTGAAGAACGAGAGAATCAGTGACACGGCCGCTGACGGAATAAACCATACGGAGACGAGCGTGAGCGTCATCGATTCCACAACGGTGGCCACGATCATCACCGCCACCCAGACAAGTGTCATCAAATGAGCGGTAATCCAAGCCATAAAAACACCTCCCCGGCACCGTGCGGTGCCCAGTTATTTCTAATCATACTGTACCATATCCGTGCGGGAAAATCAATGAACATTTCGTGAATTTTCCCGAGAAATTGAAATAATAAAAGGAAAAGTATTGAAATCTTTTTCCAAGTGAGATAAACTAAAATATGATTAAGTATTCACGAAAGGAAAAAGAATTATGTCAATTGTGAGAAAAGAAATCGCAAAGAATGTCTTTTTGAACAGTGTTCCGGCGGATAAATTCAAATCCGATCTGATCCGCATCACGTTTCTCGCGCCGCTTTCGGCAGAAACGGCGGCGGCCTACGCGCTTGTTCCCGCGGTGCTGAATCGCGGAAACGAAGCGTATCCGACGCTCGGTGCGATCCGGAAAGAATTGGAATCTCTGTACGATTCTTCGATTTGGGACAACGTGGGAAAGCGGGGGGACGTTCAGATCATCACGGTGGGTGCCGGCCACCTCGGCAACCGGTTCACGATCGACGATACCAACGTGACCGCCGGAGTACTGGATATGCTCGAACAGACGTTATTTCATCCGGTGCTGGAAAA
>JAGHUY010000106.1 GCA_018064545.1 Candidatus Apopatosoma intestinale
GCCTCCTCCGATAACCGATTCCGGAGCGCGTCGTAATCCACCGTCGGATAGCCGATCTCCTCCCGGATAAAAGCCATCTTGTCGGGGATCAGCGTGGTATAAAAAGAGACACTTTTCGCGGCGTTTTCGCAGATTTCTTCGTATCGGTTCAGCCGCTTAAAGAATATCCCGATGTCTTTTTCGGTCGGTGTTTCGATCTGCACGGCAGAACCGCCAAAGAGAACGATACCGTGGTCGTCTGTCTGCCGGAAGAACGTCCGGCGGCAAACCGCCTTGATCCGGCGGAACGTGTCACGCAGGGGGAATTGGTCGAGCAAATATTTTTCCGCGGCGGTAAAATATTTCCCGCTCGTGACCGACTCCACGCTCCATTCAGGCTTAGCAGAAAGCTCCCTCCGTTCCGAGTAGGAAACAAGCGAGGGAGCTTTGCACAAAACCCAAAGGCCGAACCCGACCAGCAGAGCAGCAAACGCTCCGCAAAAAAGCAAGTTAAGCCATTTCGGTTCTTTTTTCATATCAGCCGAGAAGTCCGCCACCCATCAGACCGCCGGAAGACGACCAGTCGTTTTCACGGTCGATGCGGTTGGGTTCCACGGCAGACAGCGCGACAACCGCGTTGTAGACCGCTTCCGTCGAAGTCTCGGAGCTGGCCGAGAAGATCACGTACTGTCCGGCATAAGCACCGACGATGGAACGGGGTTTGAGACAACCGAAACGGTTGGGTTTCGTGTTCATCACGATCTGTTCGGCGACCGCGGGAACGTCTACGCCGTCTTTCAGCTTGATGACGACGATCGAATGGGTATACCAGGAGCCGTTCGGTTTGGATTCGATGGCGGCCTCAACGTATTGGTTAAAGTCCTCTTCCGAAAGACCGAGAACGCTCTCACATCTCTCCGCGTCCACGACGGTGGGCGTGCATTCGATGGAGGCAATTCCGAACTCGGGTTCGGTATCAAGCTCAATGGCTTTGGTTACGATGCTGTCAAGAATCTCTTCGACCGTTCCCTCAAAAGCGGGAGCAGAACCGCAGGAGACAAGCGCAACCGTCAGCATACAAAGTGCCAGTACGGCACAGATCAGTTTTTTCATTCTTTATTTTTCCTCCGTTTGTGTTTTTCGGGATTCCCTGCTCCACCGCGCGGCTTTCTCCGGAATGGCAGACGGGATATTCCAACCGTTTCCATTTTACC
Source organism: Candidatus Apopatosoma intestinale (assembly GCA_018064545.1). Taxonomy (GTDB): domain Bacteria; phylum Bacillota; class Clostridia; order Oscillospirales; family CAG-272; genus Apopatosoma; species Apopatosoma intestinale. The sequence goes on from JAGHUY010000106.1 coordinate 1,194, forward strand.
ACAACGGTTTGGAAAAAGCAACCCCTGTCCCCGACACAAAGTCCCGCGGAACGAATTGACAACCGAATTATTTTCTGATAAAATGATGATAAATGAAATTTCTGTTTTGAAAATGGAAAGCAGGAGGAAAACCATGGCTTTTTTCAGTGTGAAATTCTACAGTGAAGCACTCGGGATGCAGACGGAAGTCTACGTCGTTCTGCCGCAGAAAAAGAACAGCGGCGAGATCGGCAAACCGTCCGGCAAATCGGGCGAGGGCGCGTATCGCACGCTCTATCTGCTCCACGGACTCAGCGACGATCACACGATCTGGATGCGCCGCACGTCCATTGAGCGGTATGCCGACCGTTACGGCATCTGCGTGGTCATGCCCTGCGCCGCCCGCAGTTTTTACTGTAATATGAAGTACGGCCCCGCCTACTATACCTATATCGCGCACGAACTCCCCGAACGGATGCGGGAGTTTTTCCGCCTGTCGGACAAGCGTGAAGATAACTTTGTGGCCGGGCTTTCCATGGGCGGTTACGGCGCATTAAAAATCGCTCTGCGCGAGCGCGACCGTTTTTGTGCAGCCGCCGGACTCTCCTCGGCGATTGACTTGGAGGCGCGGAAAGGCAACGCTACGTTCCAAGCGATCTTCGGAGAAAACGCCGAAGTGCCCGCCGAAGACGATCTGTTCCGCCTCGCCGCCAATACGGAAAAACGCCCCCGTCTCTTCCTCGCCGTCGGCACGGAGGATCGACTATACGCAGAAAATCAGACCATGAAAAAGGTGCTGGAAGAAAGCGGCTACGACGTGACGTATCGCGAATCCCACGGCAACCATAACTGGGATTTTTGGGACAAGTACATCGTCTATGTTCTTGAATGGATGTTCGGAACGAAATAGAAAATATGCCGGGCGGCTACCCGTCCGGCAAATTTCTTTATTCCAAATAAAACAATTCTTCAAATTTCTTGTCCAGCGCGTAGCACAGAATCATCGCCAGCTTTGCCGTCGGGCAGAATTGCCCCGTTTCGATGGAGGAGATCGTGTTCCTCGATACGCCGATCTGATCGGCCAACTCCTTTTGAGAATACCCTTTTTCCGCCCGCGCCTCTTTCAGACGGTTATGCAAAATCAGTTCCATACCGCCTATCCCCTAATGGGCCAACATTGTCAGAATAAAACTCACAATGCAAAATACGGCCGCCGCCGCGGTGAAAAATCCGATCCCCAAATTGCCTTTATCTTTCAACCGGATACCCCGATACAGGTATTTCCCGGCGATCATCGGCATATAGACGGACACAGTCGCCATAGTAACGGCCGGATTCCCGTCTCCCAGTATCAGATTGAGCAAAACGACAATGATTCCGGTCAGAAGACCGATCAGCATCCCCATGGATTCGCTTTCTTTCGATACCTGCTTTTCCATCGGCTCGTTCTTTTTGTTCTCTTCTCTGCTCTTTGCCAAAATCTCTTCTCTATTCATATCAATTCCTCCTTGACAAGTTCACTTGGCAAGTTTATTATATCATTGCCAAGTTTACTTGTCAACAGGAAAAGCAAAAAATCCGAACGTGTCTCGCGGGAGAACCGTTCGGATTCTTTTATTCGGTCAGAAATCCCGGATGGCCTTGGACGCAAACAGAAGCACAAGCGGGATCATCATACCGATGGAGCAGACCGTCAGCAGAGTGAAGATACCGGCATATTCGAGCACGATCCCGGCAAGGAAAGACGATAGCGGCGTCAAGCCCATGGCGCCGACGTTCAGGATGGAACTGACCTTTCCGAGTTTGTCTTTTTCCACGATCGTCTGCAATTTCGTCGTCGCCGGGATGTTGGTCATGGAAATCAGCCCGCCGACCGCAAAGAACAGGACGGTCGAGATGATCAAAAAAGCGTTGAAGCCCGCACCTTTTTCTACGAAAATATAGTACGACGCGGTTTCGGCGACCAATGCCAGTGCGAGAGCCGAGAGTGTGAATTTCAGATTCTTCGTCAGATGCGTGCTCAGATCTTTGCAGGAAATGGCGACCGCGAAGATCACGGAGCCGATGCTGAAAGCGGTGATAAAGACGGATTGCCACATTTCGTCGGACACAGTGTCCATCCATATATGGGCATGAGAAGCCACGTCCGTTTTGATCAGATACGGCACGAAGTTTTCGGAGATCGGAGAGAAGAAGAAGTTGATGATAAGGATCATCAGAATGAACACCGAAAGGGTTTTGGAGGAGAAAACGTATCCCGCACCGTCCCGGATATCCCGAAACGATTCCTTTACGGTCAATTTACTTTCCGTTCCGACGTCCTCATACCGGATGAACATTTCGGACACACCGGACGCGATATAACAGCCGGAGACGATGAAAAAGATCGTATACGGCGACGCAACGCCGTACAGAACACCGGCCAAAAACGTCCCGATGATTCCTTGAAACGTGAGGAGCGCGGTCTGATAGGAATTGGCCTGTTGGAGCTGTTCCTCCGGAACAATCAGCGGATAAATCGAGGAAGCCGCGGGTGAGAAGATCGCCGAAATGACGTTGGAAAACACTCCACAGACAAACAGAATGACGACAGACGCCGTGTTGTCTTTCCCGATCATGATGAGAAGCGTTGTGACGAGGATCAAAAGCCCTTTGGCGAAATCGCAGATCACCATGATCCTCGCTTTGTGAAACCGATCGGCGAGCACCCCGCCAAACAGCGTGACGATCACATAGACGACACCGCACAGGCCGAGATAGGCGCCTTGGATCATCGCGTTGTTGCTTGTCAGTTCGAGCAGCCAGAATCCCACCACAAAACTGTAAAACACCGCGCCGATATTGGAGACCAGCGCGCCCAGTATGGATAAAACAAAGTTTTTGTTCTGAAAGACAGACGATTGCATGGGTCACCTCATTTCTGCCCCGCTCTTTCGGCAGGGCTGTATCTTGCTTTTTTACAGTATACTTTCACAACGATCATAAAGCCGCTTGACTTCATGATCATCATTCCGGTACAACTATGCATTGTAATACATATCGTAAACCACGTACCCGCCTTTGCCTCTCAGCGAACCGCCGTGGGTTTCCATACACATCTGACATCTCGGCTCGATCATGGGATACCCGTCCACGGGATAAATGCCGTACTCGGACGACGTTTTAAAACCGACCGTGTTGTAAAACCGGTAGTTTCCCTCAACGATGATGCCGGCAAATCCCATTTCTTTGACTTTCCCGATGCCGAGCCTGATCATGGCCGAACCGATGCCCTGCCGCAGATGATCGGCATGAACGGATACGGGCGCAAGCATCACGATATCGGTGTCATTCGCCCCGCCGTGTCCACCCTGCGGCGTTTTTGACAACGGGAAGTGTGAAAACAAGAAATGCCCGACGATCTCGCCGTCAAGTTCTGCTACAAACGCCAGTTCCGGAATATAGTATTCGGAATCCCGTATTTCTTCGATCAACGCAACAATATCCGTGCCGTCGGAGTAGTCCGTTCCTTCGCGAAAGGAACGAAGAACGAGCGAAACAATATTTTTATAGTCCCCGTGCGTTTCGGGTCGGATGATGAACTGTTTATCTGCTATCATTGGGTATTCACCTCTTTAAACCGGGATTTGCCCGATAATTTTGTCAACTAATATCATTTTTCGTTTTTCCCGTTCCGCTTGGATGGCACTATTTTACCGCTTTTTTCGGTTGCATACCACCGATCAGGGGTTGAAATGTGTCAACCGTCGGTTGCACAAATAGTATATTTTAGAAAAAATGGCGTGTTCCTGCAATCCGATCCAACCAGCCGGAAATCAACGGTGGATATACATTCTCGACATTTCCGGTTCGTCATCGCCCTGAACCATGCACAAAAACTCCCAACCGTAGCGCTCATAAAAGCCCGTGTGGTCAGTGACGAGATAAATGGGGGATATTCCTTTTTGCCTGCAATCTTCTGTAGCGATCGTCAGAAGTTTTCCCGCAATTCCCCTGCCGCGATAGGCCTCCTCTGTATAAACAGCACAGACATTCGGGGTCAAATCTTTCCTTGCGTGAAAATCATTCTCAATGACACCCATGCCCGCGACGATCTTCCCTCCGTCAAGGCAGAGATACCAACCGTATTCTGTTTCACCATTCAAATAGGCTTCCATACATTCAAGATATGCCTCTTTTGGTACACCCCATTTAGAATGAAACCATTTTGCCGCTTCTTCCTTAATGGTTGGCATTTCTGCCAGATTGATATATTGATACCCACTCACAGTTCCCACCTGTTCATCCTTACTGATTCTTATTTGCTTATTTCTTTCTGACCGGATGCCGGATGACCGGTTTCCTTTTTTCGGCTTCTTCGCCAACCGCCAGCGATTTCTCTGATTCCCGTTACCGTCGCTACCGCACATACCAATGTCGCCCCGCATCTCACGTCCGCAACACAAACCGACAGCGGCAAAAGGAACAGCAAAACCCCCGTCAGCTTATTCCCGAAGGAGTGTTCGATCTCTAATCTATGCACTTTTTTGCTTGCGATCAGAATGCCTGTGACCTTTATGACCGCGATGATCGCTGTCCAAATCCAAATCCATAGCGGAACAGACAGAAGAGGCAGTATTTTCACGGCATAAACGACCGCAAAAAACAGATCCGTCACACTGTCGAGCATCGCGCCTTTTTCACTTTCCGTGTGTAGCCTTCTCGCGGCAAAGCCGTCAAGCACGTCGCTGACACCGCACAAAAGATAGAATATGGTAAAGGGAGATGAGTACGGCGGAAAAACAAGCAGTAACAAGGAAAACAGCATTCGGCTGAATGTGATGATGTCGGCAATCACAACGTCACTTTTTCCACCGTTTCAGCGTCGGGAACAGTTTTTCGAGATATGCCTTCATTTCTTCGTTTGTCATACCTGCCTGTGCGCCGAACTGACTGCACATTTCGATATATTCCTCCATCGAAACCTTGTCGATAAATTCGCCGTTCACATAACAGTATTTACAATAATCTTCATTGACGCCGCC
>JAGHUY010000012.1 GCA_018064545.1 Candidatus Apopatosoma intestinale
GCGGCGGCAGGGGCCGTCGGAATGGCCGTCCTCGGCGGACGCGGTGCGGAAAAAAAGAAGCCGGGCAAGAGACGCAGAAAAAAGAGATAAAAAAGAGAGGCCGACAGCCTCTCTTTTTTGGTGAAAATCTTTTTATTTCGTCAGCACGAACACGGTCCCTCCGTCCTCGGTCTCGTCGATCGACTCAATCTCCCAGCCGTAGGCAGGCTCAACGGAATAGCCGACTTCTTCTGCCGCCTCGACGGTCAGCGTGGCGCGGGAGCCGTCGCGGACAAGCGTTACCGCAATCGTTCCGGCCGGGGTGTCGTAGGAAGCGCGGACTTCGTTAAGGCCGTCCGGCAGAGCGGGACGGATCATCACGAAATTCGGATCGGTGTCGTCGGGATTGACGTGCAGACCGGCGAGATGCCGGAGGAAGAAATGGCGGATGTCGCCGAAGAAATGGTGGTTATGTGAGCCGCACGGCATCCCGTCCGGCATGAACTGTTCGGGCAGAGTCGTTTCGCCGAGTTCGATCAGATGACCGTAGGAGGGGTACTCTTTTTTGGTAATCAACCGCAGGGCGAGATCGACCTTTCCGTGCGTGGCAAGAACGTGGAAGATCGTGCGCAGACCGAGATGGCCGACGTCAAAGTTGCCGCCGGCGGCGTCAATGGCGTCCAGCAGACGGGCAAACGCCTTTTCCTCCTCGTCCTCGGTGAAGATGCCGTAATACAGACCCATCGCCTGAGCGGTCTGCGTGCCTTCACCGAGCTTTCCTGTCTTTTCATCGAGATACGCGGTGCGGAAATCGCGGAGCGTTCCGGTGCGCAGGGCGTCAAACCAGTCGGCGCGGACAGCATCGCCCGTGGCACGGAACATCACGCTACCCATGCGGAGCATTTCCAAAATCATGATCGTATTTGTCAGCGCACGCGGCGTGAGCAGAGCGTCCGGCTTATGGCCGACCGGCACCCAGTCGCCGAGGCCGAAATCAAACAGTCCCTTTTCATCCCTCTGGGAGTAGGCGTAGTCGATATAATTCACCATGGCGTGGGCATTTTTGCGGATGACGTCGGTGTCGCCGCGATAGCGGAACATGACGTAGGGAAGAGCGAACAGAACAATGTCCCAAGCCGGGCCGTTGCCCCACGCGTAGCCCCAACCGGTGGTCGGAACGATGCCGGGGAGCATTCCGTCTTCTCTTTGAGAAAGCCGGATGTTATCCAGCCACACGTCGTAACTCGTCTCCGGTGTCATCGTGAGCATCATGTGTTCCGACGAACAGGCGGCGTCACCCGTCCAGCCGTTCTTTTCGCGGTGTGGGCAGTCATTCGGGAAATAGACGAAGTTGGAAAAGTCGGAGCGGCGCGCCATGTCCCAAAGCGTATTGACGGTTTCGTCGGAGCAGGAGAACGAAGCGCGGTCGGAAAGATCGGAACGGAAGCGGACGAAAGTGAGCAGATCGGGCGTTGCCTGTTCTTTCGTGATGCCGCTGACGTGGCAGTAGCGGGCGCCGTGATAGGTAAAGGGTACTTCCCAAATCTCTTCTTCCTCGCCGCGGCAGATATAGATGTCGCGCTGATCGAACGCGGAGGGCATGAAACGGATATTGCCGTAGTCGAGCTTGCCGTCGCGCAGAACCTCGCCGAATTGGAGAGAAATCTTCTGTCCGGCGTGGCCTCTCACTTTCAGACGGATCGTGCCGGTCTCGTTGACGCCGAAATCGTAGAGCCAGCCGTCCTCACACGGATCGGTTTCGATCATGTTCGGCAAGGCTTCCACGTAGCGGCGCACGGCGGCGGGATAATTGGTGCGGAACAGCCCGTGGCTTTCCGTGACGGACACCGGGGCGATTTCTTCCTGTTTCCGGATCGGTTCGGCCCGGCAGAGTTCGGCTCTGCCGCGCGGACGCTCGACAGAGAGCGGCGTTTTCCAGTCGGACGCGTCAAAACCGGGACGGTTCCAGCCGATCGGCTCTTTTCTCGCGTCCATGAAGACGCCGGAGCGCAGATCGTCGAAATAAATGCCGGATTCGGCGCAGACGAAATCGGGGGCTTCCCAGACGCGGGCTTCTTCCCCCTCGCCGACCTCCAGCCAAACGGCCAGCTTCGGCGCGGAACGGTAGACGGCCTTATCAAAATCCCACGTAAAACCGCCGACATTGCTCTGAAGACCGTTGCCGAGCGCAATGCCGATGACGTTCTCCCCGACCGCGAGGAACGGGGTCAGGTCGTAGTCGTCGTAGTAGGCGATATGGTCGGTATTGGAAATATACGGGGCGAGGTAGCCCTTGGTGATCTCCGTTCCGTTGACGAACAGACGGTAGAAGCCGAGACCGCAGATGCGCAGAGCGGAAGCCGGCACGGCGTCGAGCGGGAACGAAAGGCGGAAAAGCGGGGCGGGAACGCCCTTTTCAAAGGTCGTAAACTCCCGCGAGGCGCAAACGAATTTCTCGGAAAATTCCATGATACAAGGTTCCTCCTTATTTTATATAATTGTATAAAACAATGCTCTGTCGGTAAAAATCAGAGA
>JAGHUY010000021.1 GCA_018064545.1 Candidatus Apopatosoma intestinale
TTTTCTCGCTTGCATACCGCGGCGCCCCGCGCGTAAAATTCGGCGCGGGGGCCGCTGATCGGACTGGATTTTCGCCCATCTCCGATCATATCGACTGCGAGAGGGGTTTGCGTGTCAGACTTGTCCTGCGTTTAGTTGGACGTGGCTGACGGGTTCGGAGTACTGAACGTGAGGTTTACCGTGATGGTGTCGACTTCAATGGCGTTCAGACTGTAGCAAGAGACGTCTTCGCCCTCAAAGTAGATGTAGACGGTCAGATCCTTCGCCGTGTTGGTCGCTTTGCCGAGGTAAATGACATTATCACCGCTCGAATACGACGTACTGCTCATGAAGTAATTGGTCGGGCTGATTTCGATTTCGGGATAGTTCACTAAGGAAGTGCCGCTAACGCATTTCAACGAGTCGATACTGCCGCTGCGGACAGGGGCGATAAAATGAGTGCCCTGAGCGCCTTCGCCCGCATACACAATGGCGATACGGAGTGCGTTGTTGAGGGGTTTGCTGGTCAGGCCGCCCAACGTGACGTTCGTCAGGTACAGGTCGGTGCTCGAAGTAGCCTCGGTCGTGCCCAAAGACTTGACCTGGAATTTGCTCACCAGAACATATTGACCAAGGTCAGACGCAGTAACCTGCGTATAGCCACCGCTCGGCTCGAATCTGTCCGTCTCGGAGGCAAAGGCCGTGTACCAAGTGGTCGCATCCGGCGTCGAGGTCGGGAACACATTGGCCGAAGCAAGATATGCGGCGGCCGCCGAACTCTTGAAGTCTGTAGCGTCAGGTGCTTTAGCACCATCATCACCCTTCGTATAGGAAGCGATGGCAATACCGCCGCTCGATACGGCTTTGACCTGCATACCGGTCGCTTCCACGGTCAGGTTCATCGAGAACCATGCGTAGGTAGCGGTGCCGAGAAGCGATACCACAACCAGAAGCATGCTGATGATAGGAATAAGTTTCTTCATGTTTTTCTCCTTTTCTTAATAATGAAAATTTGCTATATATAAACGTATGTCCCTCACATACGGTTATATCAAAATCGGTTATTCCGTGTCCGTCACGGAAACAACGGAAATCTTCATGTCGACTTTGAACTCCCCGCCCAAAATCGCGTCAACGCAATCCGGATCGTTGCCTTCCAGCCAGATGATGACGGTGTATTTCGTCACGTCCCCCGGCATGAATTCCCCAACCTGATCGCGAACCACCGTGTTTTTGTTGAAGAATGCGACGGTGTCGGGCTCCGGAACGCTGTTGCCGTTTTCATCCACGCCGGCGGCACGGGCGTAATCCACACTGCTTGCGCCCCCTCCGTTGATGTTGGAGATCAAGCGGACCCGAACCGCTTTTTCGATGTCCAGCGTCATTTTGGAAATATCAATGGAATACTCGTACGTCATGGCTTTCTGCCCGACGTTCTTGCAGTAGAAGGTATAGCACAGATAATCCTGGCCGCTGTCCTCTCCGTCGATCGCGCCGAGATCGAACTTTTGCAAAATGCTGCCGTCGATATTGGTAATATCCTCCGATGCCCGACATTCCAGATGAGACGTCGGATACAGAAAATCCCGCGTCTCACTGAGAGACAGGCCGTATTCGATCTGCTGATATTTGTTGACCGAAACCGTAAACCCGCCGTAACGGGAATACATGACCGAGATCACGTAAATGATGGTGAGCAGGATAAAGATGCAGGCCATCACCGTCAGCGTAAGTTTCTTGATCCACCGGTAATTTCGGACCTCGTCGGCTCTTCGCGCCAGTGCGGGAGAACCGACCGTATTCGGATTTGCCATTATGATTCAAACTCCTTTTGTGCTTTCGCCTCTTCCAGCGAGAGTCCCCTGTTTTCTCTGTCGATAAAGCCGATGCAATCGGAACGCCGCAATTCTTTTCTCATGGCCTCCGTTCCCTCGGCAATGACCTCCGCCCCCATACTGCGCAGATACGCGACGAGAGAGGGGAACAACTGAGGTTTGTTGCGGCTTCCCGCATACCCGGTCGCCGTCTCATCCAACACCGCAAAATCCGGGGAAAGGGCAAGAAGCCCGGCCATGGGGAAATCGTCTGCCCCGCATCCGGTGACGGCCGTGCGGACTTTCAGTAGTTTCATGTCCAAAAACGCCGTGTGCGCTTTTTCCCGGTCAACAGAAAGAATCTCCGGTGAAAATTCCAGACACAGCCGGGACGGATCAAACGACG
>JAGHUY010000058.1 GCA_018064545.1 Candidatus Apopatosoma intestinale
TTTCTGTCCGGTATAGACCTTTCGATAAGAGAAAGGCATCGGAGAAATTCCGGCAAGAGACGGCGCCGAAAGCAGTGCCAAGTCGGTTTGAAAACCGATCCGCAGGACTTTTGCCGTGATTGTTTCCCCATTGTCGTTCCGTCGGATACCGGTCACATTCTGTAAGGGATACAGACGATTATGCTCCTCTGACTGATCCCGAAAAAGGTGCGCACTGGTGATCAGACAGCCTTTTTCCGAAATCAGAGTGGCCGTTCCGCAGCGTTCCTTATCCTCTGCCGTCAAGCAGATTTCAAACACACTGCGAACCGCTTTCTGATAAAAATCCGCCGGATTCTTTTCCCGATTCTTGCAAAAAAACAAGTTGTCGCAACTCCGGCAAACCATAAACCCGCCGCGATGTCGATCCACATGATCACTGCCACAGATCGGGCATTGTCTGATGAACTCCATTTTTTACTCCCTGTCAATCATTTTTGATACAGATTGGAAAATACAACACGGGTGAGAGCATCGTCGCGATAAATGACGGTCAGCCAAGTCTGTCCCTCCTCATGGGAGCGGAGAGTAATACTGCCGTCATCGTTTACGACAGCCGTACCTGACGTTTCATCTTCCAGATAACAGCAGATGTTTCCCGCGTCCTTTACCAGTTCGCCGTCATACCGCAGAGAAAGCGTGATACTGTCGCGAAAGGCAACCGCGTCCACGAGTTCCTCCGTTTCGGACCAAAGGGACAACGAGGTCGGAACTCCGTCGGTATCGGAATGGGGCTCATGACACACCCACCGACGTGACAGCGTCGTTCCCCGATACCGGATCTCTACCGAGGTGTCGCCCTCCGCTTTCGGCAGGAACAGCAATTGACCGGAAGTCAGTTTATAAACGGTTCCCAAAGTCCCGTTTCCGACTTTGATCGAAACGTTTCGCATATCCCGGATCGGTTTTCCGTCCGCCAGAAGATCGATGACAAAAGACGAAGTAGCACCAAACCCGTAGTCGATCACCTCGCCGTGCCAAACCATTTGAAGATGCGGATTCTTTTTCGGTGCCATCAAAACGGTGCCGACCGCCAGAATGACAGCCAGAGTAGATAATCCGGCAATCGTCAGAAAGCGGCGGCGTCCCGCTCCCGATATCGAAAACGGTTGCGGTTCCAGACCGTCGCGCAGACAAAAGCCGTCAATGGTAAGCGTTTCGACCCTTACGCCGAGTTTTTCCCATTTCTTGTGCTCCCGAATCCGTTCAAGCAGTTTTTTTTCCAAAAAAGCACGATCTGCTTCGTTCCACGATGACTTCGGATACAGTTTCGCATAATCCTTGATCAAGCCCGTACAGACGGAACGGATCAACTGTGCCGATTCGCGGCGGATTTTCTTCGCTCTGCGGGGAGAAAGACGCCCATCCGGTGTCAACGTATATGTCCCATTGACACCGATAAGCAGAAGAGGTGTTTTCGTCCTCTCCTCCCGGGAACCATACACCGGAATATTCCCGACGCCGAACAGAAAGGGCGCTGAGGACACCCGTGTTTCCCGTTCTTCTTTGATCGGAAAATCGGGGGTGGCGGACAGGTTTATTCTGTCCTTCTGCTCCGCAAAATCCGTCAGATTCCCGCTTGTCTTTCTGCTGGGAGAAAGAATGGATTGCATCAATCTCTCGGTCTCGGAATCCGAAAGTGCATAACAGGATCTGATCCGATCCGCAATGTCAATGGGAACGGTACGTTTTCCGTTTTCCATGGACGACAGATGCGCCGGAGAATATCCAAGTTTTTTGGCCATCGTTCTCAGGCTGTCGTTATTGTTGACTCGGATGATTCTGAGCCTTCTTCCGAATTCCGTCACCATAATG
>JAGHUY010000075.1 GCA_018064545.1 Candidatus Apopatosoma intestinale
TTTCTTCGGGAAAATCCCGATGTCGTCAAAGAGAACATCAAAAAGAAATTTCAGGATGCCAAACTGCCGCTCGTGGACGAGGTGATCGAACTGGACGCGGCAAACCGTGCCGCCATCACCGAGGCAAGCGACCTCCGTGCTCGCCGCAACGCCCTTTCCAAAGCCAACGGCCCGCTGTTCGGCCGTCTGAAAGGTGCCGCGACCGAGGCCGATAAAGCCGCGATCCAGGCACAGATCGACGAGAATATGGCAAAAGTCAAGGCGGGCGACGACCGCCTGGCGGAACTGGAAAAACTGGAAGCGGAATACGAAGAAAAGATTCGTAAAATCATGCTTCTGATCCCGAATATCATTGACCCGAGCGTGCCGATCGGCCCGGACGACTCCCATAACGTGGAAGTCGAACGCTTCGGCGAACCGAAGACGCCGGATTTCGAGATTCCGTATCACACGGAGATCATGGAACGTTTCGACGGCGTGGATATGGACGCGGCCGGCCGCGTCTCCGGCAACGGGTTCTATTATCTGATGGGCGACATTGCCCGTCTGCATGAGGCGGTGCTCGCCTATGCCCGCGATTTCATGATCGAAAAAGGCTTTACGTTCTGCATCCCGCCGTTCATGATCCACGGCAACGTGGTGGAAGGCGTCATGAGTCAGAACGATATGGATGCCATGATGTACAAGATCGAGGGGGAAGACCTCTATCTGATCGGCACGTCCGAGCATTCCATGATCGGTAAATTCATTGATCAGATTCTGCCCGAATCGTCCCTGCCGCAGACGCTGACCTCGTATTCTCCCTGTTTCCGCAAGGAAAAAGGCGCCCACGGCATCGAGGAGCGCGGCGTCTACCGCATCCATCAGTTTGAAAAGCAGGAAATGATCGTGGTCTGCCGTCCGGAAGATTCCATGATCTGGTATGACAAGATGTGGAAGTGGAGCGTGGAACTGTTCCGCTCGCTGGACATCCCGGTCCGTCAGCTCGAATGTTGCTCCGGCGACCTCGCCGATCTGAAAGTCAAATCCTGCGACATCGAGGCGTGGAGCCCCCGCCAGCAGAAGTATTTTGAAGTCTGCTCCTGCTCGAACCTCGGCGACGCTCAGGCACGCCGTCTGAAAATGCGCGTCAAGGGTGCCGACGGCCGTATGTATCTGCCGCACACGCTCAACAACACCGTGGTGGCTCCCCCCAGAATGCTGATCGCGTTCCTCGAAAACAATTTGCAGGCCGACGGCAGTGTGAAGATTCCGGCCGTTCTCCGTCCGTACATGGGCGGCAAGGATGTCTTGGTTCCCAAAAAATAAAAAGGAGAAACGTCCTATGGTCATTGAACCCAAGGAGACGACGATCGCGTACCGCTGTCCGGAATGCGGGGCTGTCATTTATTCGGCGGTCGGGATATTGGCTCTGTCCGGCGATATGGTGAAACTGAAATGCGCCTGCGGCGGCAGTGAACTCATCCTCGAAAATACGAGAGACGGGAAGATCCGGTTCACCGTCCCCTGCATTTTCTGCCCGCATCCGCACTCGTTTCTCGTCTCCCGCAAAACGGTGCTCTCCCGCGACTTTTTCGCGTTCCCCTGCTCGTATGCCGGCTTTGACATCTGCTTTATCGGCAAAAAAGAGGCCGTTGAAGCGGCGGTGGAAGAGGCGGACAGGGAACTTTACGAGGCACTTTCCGAAGAAGACCGTCAGGCGCTCCATGAAAAGAACGGGGAACTCTCGGATTATACCGACGAGCATATGGCCGATCTGATCCTCTTTACGCTCGGCGATCTGCATGACGAGGGCAAAATTTTCTGCGGTTGCTCCGACGGCGGCGATTTTCTCTGTGAGCGCAGAGAACAGACCGTTGCCATCTCCTGCAAAAAATGCGGTTACGGGAAAGAGTTCTATGCGTTCGACTGCCCGGACACCCACGCGCTTTTGGACGCGGACGAGTTGCATTTGGAAAAAGATTTCTGATATATAATAAATTAGGAAGAAAATCCGGTTTTACGGGGAAAAACGAATCAAACCGAGAGCCGACGGGCGAAAGCACGCCGGCTCTCTTTGGGAGAAACACATGAACGTCAAAAAATACTTCGGGGACCGTGCTTTTTATAAGATGGTTCTGGCCGTTTCCGTCCCGATCATGGTGCAGAACGGCATTTCCAACTTCGTCAGTATGCTGGACAACGTGATGGTGGGGCGTCTCGGCACGGAATCCATGTCCGGCGTTTCGATCGTCAACCAGTTTATCTTCATTTTCAATCTGGTGATCTTCGGCGCGGCGTCGGCGGCCGGCATTTTCACCGCCCAGTACCACGGATACGGCGACGTCAAAGGCGAGCGGGACACGTTCCGCGCCAAAATGTGGATCAGCACGCTGGTCGGCGTGGCGGGGATCGCGTTTTTTGCCCTGTTCGATGAGCCGATCATTTCCCTGTTTTTGCACGAGACGGAGTCGGAGGGCGATCTGGCGTTGACACTGGCCGAGGGAAAGCGGTATCTTGCTGTGATGCTCGCGGGACTTCTCCCGTTCGCGTTTTCCAATGCCTATGCCTCGACGATGCGGGAGACCGGCAAAACGGTGGTACCCATGGTGGCCAGCATCGTGGCGGTTCTGACGAACTTCTGCTTCAACTATATTCTGATCTTCGGGCACTTCGGCGCACCGGCTCTCGGCGTGGTCGGCGCGGCGATCGCAACGGTGATCTCCCGCTTTGTGGAATTGGCCGTTCTCGTGATCTGGGGGCATACTCATACAAAGACCTATGCGTTTCTGGCCGGTGCCTATCGCGGGCTGACCGTGCCTGGACATCTGATGGGGCAGATCGCCTTGAAAGGGCTTCCCTTGATGTTCAACGAATTTTTCTGGTCAACGGCTGTTACACTCCGGAATCAGTGCTATTCCACGCGCGGCCTTGACGTGGTGGCCGCACAGAATATCGCTTCCACGATCGTCAACGTGTTCAACGTGGTCTTCATTTCTCTCGGCTCCGCGGTGGCCATTATCATCGGCAATCTGCTTGGCGCCGGAAAACTCGAAGAGGCAAAGGATACCGACCGGAAACTGCTCGCTTTTTCCGTCCTGTCCACGCTCGGCATGGCGGTACTGCTCTGCGTTTCGGCCCCGTTCTTCCCGCTGCTCTATAAGACGTCGGACGCCGTGCGGGAACTGGCCACGTATATGATGATCGCGTCGGCGGCCATCATGCCGTTCTGCGCCTTTGCCAACGCCGCGTATTTTACGATCCGCGCCGGCGGAAACGTTATCATTACGCTTCTTTTCGACAGCGTTTTCATGTGGGTCATCGTCATGCCGACCGCGTTTCTGCTGTCCCGTTTTACCGGCATCGGGATCCGCCCCCTGTATCTGATCTGTCAGGCAACGGAGATCATCAAGGTCGTGTTCGGCGTCGCGCTGATCCGATCCGGGACCTGGCTGCGTAGCCTCGTCGGGGAAGAAAAGCCGCAGGAAATGTCATAATCTGCCGTCTTCTCAAAAAATATAGAAAAAAATAAAAAATTTTCAAAAAAGGCTTGACAAAGGTGCGAAGGAGTGCTATACTGGTCAAGCCGACTTCGCGAGAGGCGGCGAAAGTATGGTCT
>JAGHUY010000178.1 GCA_018064545.1 Candidatus Apopatosoma intestinale
CGTACAGTTCATTATGCGCGTCGGTGGCTTCCGTCACGCCGTCCGTATAGAGAAAGACCGTATCGCCCGGTGCCAGTTGCAGTTCCTGCGCCCGGTAACGCCCCGAATCCATGCCCGCCAGCACAAAGCCCGCGCGGGAGCGCAGATATTCGAATTTTCCGTTCCCATGGCGCACGAGCGGCGGATTGTGCCCGGCGTTGGCGAACGAGACAAGACCGGTTTCCAGATCCAGCCCGCCCTGCCATGCCGTGACGAACATACCGGCGGCGTTGCCTTCGCACAGAGCCTTATTGCCCCCCGTAAACACGTCGGCGATCGGCTGGCCGGCCTCGGTCAGACTGCGCAGTTCCGTCTTGGCACGCATCATGAACATGGCTGCGGGAATCCCCTTGCCGGACACGTCCGCGACAAGGAAATGCAGCGTGTTTTTCTTCGGCATATAGAAGTCGTAGAAGTCGCCGCCGACCTCTTTGGCCGGGTCCATCAGCGCGTAAATATCAAAATCTTTTCGCCCCGTATAGGCGGGAGAAACGCTCGGAAGAGCGGAACTCTGAATGTTTTTGGCAAATTCCAGTTCTTTGTCGATCCGCGCCGAAGCCTCCGCAATATACCGTTTCAACGTCGCGACCGTTGAGTTGATGTCGTCGGACAGCGAGGCAAATTCCTCGTTGGTGCGAACGTCCACCACCTCGTCCAGATTGCCGTTGGTGATTTTGGCAAGCGACCGGTTGACACTGCGGAGCTGATCGACCACCACCCGCTTGATGAGAAAATAAATCAGTCCGAACAGGATGGCAAAGACCAGAATCTCCATAAAGGTATTGACGTACAGCGCGATATTCCGCATCTGCAACGCCTCGGCTTCCGGCAAAACGGAAACGATATAATACCCCTCAGCCATCCGATAACGGCAGAAAACGGCCTCCCCGTTCATGATCGCCGCGAACGTGACGTTGGCCTTGGGCATGGAAATTTCGGAAAATTTCCCGTCCGCAGACCCGATCGCCACGTCTTTCGGCGCGCTGATCACATTCTTCTGCCCATCCAGAACCAGCAAAAATCCGGTATTCCCCACGTGGCGGTTTTTGGTCACCGTAAGCATCTGACTGTCAATATCTTTCTGAAAATGTTCGGCGTCATATCCGATCTGAATAAAGCCGTCTTCGTATTTGACTCCCGCGTATTTCCGATAAACCGTCACGTCGTAGGAGATCGGCCCGTAGGCCTGAACGTATTCCTCCGTGTCTTCCAGCAGACACAGAAACGCCTCCGACTGATTGCCGGATCCCATATAGAATCCCAGCCAGTCTTCGTTCGTACTTTCCTGAATATACCCGTACCGGTCGATGATGCTGATATCGGAAAACTCCTCGTGCCGGCCGGCGATTACCCGCAGGTCTTTTTCTTCTTCCAGCTCCTCTGCCACCTGACGTGCCAATTCCAGCATATTCTGATCGGACGCGTCCCGGATATCCGACGCCACCTCGTCGAGCGCCAGGCCAAGCAGCGTATCCGTCTGCGTGTCGGCAATGGTGCTTTGCAGACGGAAGACAAAGAAAGACGTTGTGGCAAACGCCAGCATGACGGTGACAAGCAGCCAACGCTGGATCATCTGCGAAATGCGCACCTGTCCCGCGCGCCATCCGAGTTTTTCCCGGGACAAAAGCGCGATCCCGAAAGAAGAAAGCATCACGGAAATGCCGTTGAACAAAACCATGGGGAGCGTGCAAGCCTTGACGACCGCCATCGCTTCGATGGGCGTCGCCATATTGGTGATAAAGACCATGGTCAGATGGAAAATTTCCATGACCACGCCGATGGCAAAAGAGATCAGCCAACCGGGTCTCTTGTTTTCAAACAAAAACCGGCGCAAAAAGGCCGCGTAGAGGCCGGCAATAACGGTAGAAAGCGCACAGGCGACGCGCGTAAACGTCCCCACGCCCCACAAAACGGCAAACCACCGCTCCGCTCCGCCGATGACGCCGGCGATGATGCCCGCGGGCGCCCCGAAAAAGAGCCCGGCCGTCAGCACGGCCGCGTCGCGGCAGTTCGTCTGTGCGCCGTTGATCGGGATGCCCCATTCCGTGCCGACGATGGCGAGCAGTCCGAACAGAACGCCGTAAAGCACCTGTTTGACCGACGGGTTCAGACGGCCGAACGCCGTCTTTCTGTCTAAAAAATACAGAAAAGCGGCCAAGAGAACGGGGAAAGCCGCGGCAATTCCCAATTTGATATAAGCTGTTATCATACTATTTTTTCTCCCCGTTTTTTGTCAGACGATATGACCGTCCGGAAAACGTCAATTTTCATAAAAAACCGCCCGGGCAATGCTGAAACAGGTGAGGAAAACCAGATCGAGGTCGCACGCTTTGCATTGCACTTTGAACAGACCGTTGACCGGCAGTTTGCCGATCGCGTTGTCCGTGCCGCGGAGCGTATTCGTCCCCGTGGTTTCGACATAGGCCACTTTTTCTCCGTAATGTCTGACGTCGAAGCACGGGCAAATGCCGGAGAGATGATAATCAAAGCCATAGCCCTTGGAAGCCAGATATTTCCAGTTATCCGTGCCGTTCACCGTAAAAGAAGATCTGATCGGCACACGGAAAGAAAAGCCGTCCCCCGCACCAACGGAGGTAGACACGGTGTGCCCGATCTTCATATCCCAACTCCGACCGGAAATGTGATTGATGAACGTAAACGGGATCGTGCCGAGCAGCGTCAGTTTTTCCATTTTGGCCTCATAGACCGTGCGGTGTTCCGCATCTTCCATCACGTATCCCTGCTTGAAATTCTTGTCAAAATGGAAGAAATAGTCATTCACCGGATCGGTATTTTCGCGGATCGCGTCGATCTTTTCCTGCGGAACGGCGGAGAGATCAACTTGATTGTATTCATTCATCTCAGAGGTCTTCGTGCGAATGCTCTTGCAAAGGCCGGCAATCCCGACGACCGTCAGAATGACGCCAAGCGCACAGAATAGGTACGGGAAAGCCTTTCCGCCCGGCAGACGGGCCGAAGACGGATCGTCCGCGTCATATTCCACGGTGATCTTGTCTCCCTCGGCATAGCCGTCCGTATAGCCGCTTAGGAGCACGTCCGAATACTCCGTGCCGTCCACCCGATACCGGACGTAAATCTCGCCCCCGTAGGTTTCCGTCACCGTATCGTATTCCGAAATCACCTTGGTGACCGTGGCTTCCGTCGGCAAATAGGTTCCCTGCGGACGGCTGATGACAAACCCGCCGATCCCGGCGAAAACAAGCCCGACCAAAATCAGTCCGACATACGCCCGGATCATGGCCGTTTTTCTGGCAACGTTCAGTAAAGACATAAGTATCCTCCTGCTTTTTATTCGGATCTCCAATCCGATTTCTTGTCTTTCATTCGCTTCACGAGGAAGAAAACGCCGATGCCGCCCGCCGCAAGGAAACCGACGGCCGCCCCCACCGGATAATGGTGACGGCTGTTCGTTTTTCCGACAGAAAAGGTCAGCGTTTTACAAACAGAACCGTCCGACGTAGCGTAGGAAAACGTCCCGTCGTCCGGGAAAAAGACCGTTCCCGCGGCCTCGTCTTCCGAAGCCGAGCCCCTCACGGCAAGCCCCTCGGTGACGGGTTTTTCCGTAAACAGACCGGCCCCATTCAGTTTGCGCGACGTATCCGGAACGGACAGGATCAGAGAGCCGTCGCCCCGGAGAACGAGCCCGAGCCCGCCGAAAAAGGCCGGTTCGTCCTCGGATAGCCCCGCGACCCGGTTTTCTCCCCGCAGGATCAATTCGCAGTCCGGCGCATAGGCGCAGATCATGGCCCGCGTTCCGATCAGATTGACGCCGTCCAGCGTCAGCGTGACCGGGGCTTCCGAAAACGGCGGAAGATCGATACGGGCATCCGCAGAGGAAACGCCGTCCGCCATGGACACGGTAAGCCCGTCCGCCAGAACGGTCAGATCGCGTGCCTCGCCGTCCCAGTAATACTCCGTTCCCGCTTCTGCCGGGTGTTCCCCTTTTGTCACGGCAAACGGACAGGCGTCAGCCCCGTCCACCGTATCCTCCGCGGAAACGGAGCCCTGCCCGGCGAGCAGGACAATTAGGAAAAACACCGTCATCCGCAGAAAAAAGCAATTCTTTGTCCGGTTCATGGCAAATCTCCCCAAAATAATAATCTCTATGTTATCGTATCATAATTTCTAATTTTTTTCAAGTCTTTCCTACAT
>JAGHUY010000124.1 GCA_018064545.1 Candidatus Apopatosoma intestinale
TGATCGCGGGCTGATGTACGAACTTCGAGAACATAAAACGGAACTTCGCACCCAGTATATGGACAAACGCCGGATGATGCCGGAAAACGAGCGCGCGGAAACAAACGCGGCGATTTGCCGCACGGTGCTGGCCGGCGCGACGTATCGGTTTGCCGACGTGCTCCTCCTCTATTATCCGCGACCCGATGAGATCGATCTGCTTCCGATCGCGGAAGCGGCGATGGAAGCCGGGAAAAAAGTGGCATTCCCGCGCTGTCGGCCGGAAGACCGGAGCATGGATTTTTATCTGGTGGATTCGCTCGACGGCTTTCAGGCCGGGCCGTACGATATCATGGAACCGACGAAAACGCTCGGCATCTATTCGTTTTCCAGGGAAAAACGGGAAAACTGCGTTTGCTTTGTCCCCGCCGTGGTCTATGACAAAAAGGGCTATCGGATCGGGTACGGCGGCGGCTACTACGACCGCTATCTCTCTTCGTTCGGCGGAACCGTGGTCGGCGTTGCCTACCGGGATTTCATCATCGGGAGTGTGCCGCACGGTCGGTTTGATTTGGCGGTGGACGTTCTGTTCAGCGAGGGCGGAATCTATGTCAAATCGTGAGGAACTGTTTCCGAAACACCCGCTGAATACGGCACCGGCCGGCGTGATCTTTTTGCTCGTCCTGTCGACGGTGCTGTCCTTTCTCCCGGTCGGGAACCGGGGCATCACCCGGACCTGCCTTTTTATGATCGCTTGGCAGGTGATTCTGTTCGGCGTGCCGTTTCTCGTGTACGGGGCGATCCGGCCGACGCATTCGTTTGCCAAACTGTTTCACGGTCGGCTGACCGCTTCTGCCGTGCCGATCATCGTGTTCGGCACCCTGATGCTGATTTTGCAGAGTTGTGTTCTCCGGTTCGGCGTGTTTTATTTCGGCTACCGCGTGGGGGCCTATTCCCTTTACGGAAGCAGTTTTGACGTCTCCGCCGGAAACGCGACGGAACTGGCCGCCATCGTGCTCGCCTATGCGGTCGTGCCGGCGATATTGGAGGAGATTTTTTTTCGCGGGATCATGATGCGGGAATACCGGATCGGCGGATTTTTGTACAGTACGCTGTTTTCGTCGCTTTTATTTGCCGTCGCCCATCTGGATCCCGCGGGATTCCCGATCACGTTCTGTGCGGGACTGACGCTTTCTCTGATCCTGCTCGTGACCGGTTCGCTTGCCGCGGCCATGGCGGCTCATGCCGCCTATAACCTGTTCGTTATTTTTTTGGAAAAATACGTTTGGTTGATGTCGTCAAGCCCCGACAGCGAACTGCTGTTCTGGCTGATTCTGATCGCGCTGTTTCTTCTCTGCGCCTTTTTCTTCTTCCGTTTGGCGGGAGCGGAGATGAAACGTGCCGCTTCGTCCGACAGACGCTATCCGTCCGGACGTTCCGGGGTGAACCGGGCGACGCTGTACCGGCAGGCCATCACGGCCCCGACGATGATCGCTTGTCTGGCGATCTACGCCGTGGCGGCGGTGCTCTCTTTTTTGGTATAAACCGCCATCCCTTGACGGAAACTATGAAAAAACGTCAAGGGGGCTTTTATGAATCAGAAAAAACGTTTGTCCGGGGCGGCCGTCTTTTGGATCACGGTCGTCTCGGTCTCAGTCGTTCTCTCGCTGGCTGTCATTCTGCTCAGCCGGGACGCCTTTGCTTTCGGTAAAAGGGGTGAGGAAGCCACGGTCACGGTGGAGGAAGACGATTCCGTTTTTGACGTGGCGCGGAAACTGCGAAAGACGGGAGCCGTTTCCTTTCCGGCCGCCTTTACCCTGTATTCGCGACTGCGGGGAGGCCTTGTTCTGTCCGAGGGCGAATACACGGTATCGGGGGACATGAGTTACGATGAAATCCGATATACGCTCGCGCCGCGAGCCGCCGCCAAAGCGCGGAAGCAGATCAAACTGACCATCCGTGAGGGACTGACCACGGAGGGGATCGTCTCTCTGTTTGTGGAAAACGGGATCGGAACGCCGGAGGGATTTGCGGACGTAATC
>JAGHUY010000194.1 GCA_018064545.1 Candidatus Apopatosoma intestinale
CCGAGGTCAAGTCCCATGACCTTGTCCACCTCGTCTTCCTTGGCCGTCACCATGATGATGGGCGTGGCCAGAACGCGGCGAACCTCACGGCACACGGAAAAGCCGTCCCGCTTCGGGAGCATCAGATCGAGCAGGATCAGATCGAAATCCCCGGTCAGGGCTTTGGCAAGTCCCTCTTCCCCGTCGGCCGCCACGTCGCAGTCGTAACCCGCGATTTTCAGGTTGACTTCAATGATCTGAGAGATTTTTCTCTCGTCTTCCACGATGAGAATCCGTTTTTTGGTGGTATTATCCATGGGGTTATCCTCCTAATTTTCTTCTGCCGCCGCGAGCAGATCGTAATAATCCGCGGCCGCAAGACCGTTCCGGGAGCAATAATTCAGAATGGTCTGCACCGTCTCCTCGTTGCCGGACAGCCGGACGGCCAGACAGCCGGACCGTTTTTGGGACACGAATTGCTGAAACGCCGTAAATGAGTTCGCCCGTCCCGCGCAGAGAATGCCTGAAAACCGATCGTCGGAGACCGTTTCTTTCGTCTCCGAAAGGATGAGGGGGGCACCGACTTTCAAAAGGTTTTTGACGTAATCGCCGAACAGCGCGGCCGTCCCGGAACTTCGGGCCATCGCTCCGATCGGGTATCCGTTCAAATACAGTTTGTAGAGGGCACTGACGAAATCGGTGCCGTAGGTGATGGCGTCGGCATCAAAGAACAGGCACGGAGAGTCTTCGGCGGAAACGGTTTCCAGATAGCGATCCAGCAGGGATTCCCCGGCACTGCAATCCAGAATCGCTTCCTCGTTCAGCAGAAAAACAAACCGGACCGTTTTCGGCTCTTCCGCACTGCCGACGGTCAGACAGACGCCGGCGAGCAGGATGAACAACGCCAAAAAGCACGCTGCTTTCCTCTTTTTCATGCAAGGTTCCCCTCTCATTTTTCCTTGTAGTACGCAACGACCAGATCAACGACGAGACCGTAACTTTTCGTCCCCTCGGCCTGTCCGTGATGTTCGATATAGGTGTTATTGACGTTTTCCGTCACTTCCGCCGCCTTATTCTCCCGATACCGGTCGAAAAAGGCGCTGTACGCGGCATACTCTTTCTTAATCTCGGCCGGGATCCGGCTCCAAAGTTTTCCGTGCAAAGAGGAATCGGCCGATGCCAGAGAATTGCAGACCGAAAGCAGAACGTCCACGCATCCGCAGTACCGCAGATACGGATCATCGCTGTTCATGCACACCAGAAACGCCATCATATTGGCCTCGTCTTCCCGGGCGATCCCGCGTTGATGGGCCATCTCGTGCGCCGCAGACGTGGCGACGATATAATCGGGATAGTTTGTATTGACATTGGCCTCCCCCGTGATAAAGAACGTATACACCCCGGACAGGTGCGTGTACGTCATCGGCACGCTCAGAAGAACCGGCTTGGGATTGGCGTACAGCCTCTGAATAAACGGGCAGACTTCGCACGTCGCACGGTAGGCCTTATTCAGTTCCCGATTCATTTCATAGAAAGTATACGGCATCACCGACGCCCCGTCCGGCGCAAAGGTGATCCGGTCAAGCGTTGCCTCCGCGTCCTCCACGAGGCAGATCCCCGTCCGATACAAATCCTCGGCGGAGACTTTCTCTTTCTGCCATCCGAGTTTATGATCCAAAGTCGATCCGTAATAGCCCGGTTCATATCCGATCGCAAACAGACCGTATGCGAGCGCCGCGCAGGAGAGTACGCCCGCGACGAACCGGATCACGTGGGAAAGGCCTTTTTTGGACAGACGGAGCAGCAGATAGACGAGAAAAGCCAGCAAAACCGGGGAAAAGAGAAGAAGCGTCTCTTCCAGAGAAAACGGAATCCACGTCGTCAGCGTGGCCAGTACCCCCCGGATAACACGGCCGGCGGAGCGGTTGAGGGCGTCGGAAAACGGTACGCTAGTCTTGGAAATCCGCTCCACGATCAGGCCGAGCAGGCCGATCCCCGTGAAAATCATGGCCCAAAGCGGCCAATACCGGAATATCCCTTTGCGTTCTTTCTCTTTCATGTGGGTATACCTCCCCAATTTACGTTGATACTATAATATCATAAATTATAATGGTTTGCAATAGATTTTTTTAAGCTTTTCCATCCGAAAAAACATCCGATTTACCTTGAAAACGGAGCAAGAGTATGGTACAATTATAATCGTATTGTTATACATAAAATGGGGAAGGGGGGCGAAAATTTGCACGAAAAACACCGAGAGCGGTTAAAAAACCGGTTTCTCGCCGAAGGGCTTGACCATTTTGAACCGCATAACGCTTTGGAACTGCTGCTGTTTTTCTCCATTCCCCAAAAAGACACCAACGAAACGGCGCATCGGTTGCTCGACCGATTCGGCTCCGTCCGGGGCGTTCTGGACGCCGACCGGGAAGAGCTCCTCAAAGTGCCCGGCATCGGCGAGCACTCCGTTACGCTTCTAAAACTGATCCCCGCCCTCGCCCGTCTGTACGTGACGGAGCCCGAAAAGACGAAAGCGGTCCGCCTTTCGACGGAAGAGCAGATCGGACGCTACCTCGTGGGACGGTATATCGGGGTCGGCGTGGAGACCGTTTATTTACTGCTTCTGAACAACAAATACGACATGATCGACTGCGTCAAAGTCCATGAGGGCTCGGTCAATTCCTCTGCCATCACGATGCGGAAACTGGTCGATCTGGCCATTGAACGCAAAGCGTCCATGGCGGTGCTGGCGCACAACCATCCGAACGGGACCGTCATCCCCTCCTCGGACGATATGAACACAACGATGGCGATCCGCTCGTTATTCGGCAGACTGGACATTCCGCTCCTCGGGCATTTCATCGTCGCCGGAGACC
>JAGHUY010000018.1 GCA_018064545.1 Candidatus Apopatosoma intestinale
CCCGATCTCTCTGCTGGGCGCCTCCGTATCCGCCGCCGGCGGCGCGGTGGTGACCGTCGCGTCTTTTCTGCTGTTCTTCGGCGCGGCGGCCGACTATCTCCTTTTTTTCTCACAGCCGTTTTTGCCGACGGCGCTTCGCCCCGTGATCTGCTCGCTTCTCGAACTGGGGCGCGGGTGTGCGGAGTTTGCCGCCTGCCGGAACGGTGCCCCGCTTTTCGGGATGCTCGGAACCGCGTGGAGCGTCGGCTTTTCCGGGTTATCCGTCATTTTTCAGAACCTTGACCGCGCCGGAACGGCCCGCCCCTCTTTTTTCGCGTTTCTGATCAAACGGGCGATGTTCGGCCTTGTGATGGCGTTTTTGCTCTTCCTTTCGGAAATCGGATAAAAAAATAAAAAAAGAGTGGAAAAAAGAGTTGAGTTGAGATATAATATAACTTGATAAAAGGGGAATTATCCCAAATTGACCGGTTCGCCCGGAAAAGGAGTACGCCATGCGCGACAAAACGGAAGAATACGAAAGATGCTGTGCCCTCTGTGAAAAGGGAACCCGATTGGAAACAGGGGATGTTCTCTGCCGAAAAAAAGGTGTCGTGAACGGCCGAGGACGTTGTCACCGGTTTCGTCTCGATATTTTAAAGATCGAACCGAAAAAACAGAGAGAATTGCCGACGGTCGAGCCGGTGAGTCTTGACGACTGAAAATGAATGGGAATAAACCGATGAAAAATTTTGAAAAAGCCATCCGCACGTTGGAGTTTGAGAAAATCCGCGCCATGCTCGCGGAAGCGGCGCCGATCGCGGGGGCAAAAGAACTGGCAAAGAAGCTGACGCCGTCCCGCAGTGTGGCGGTCATCCGGCGGATGCTGGCGGAGACGGATGCCGCCAAAGCCATGCAGGTCTTAAAGGGGATGCCGCCGTTTTACGGCGTCGTTGACGTGAGCGACATCGTGGATCGCGCCGACAAGGGAGCCGTTCTCACGCCCCGGGAGATTCTGGATGTCTGCCGCGTTTTCTCGGCGTCCCGTGCACTGATCGAATACCGGAACAAAGAGGAAAACGCGCTGTCGGAATACTTTTCGGCACTTTCTCCCAACAAATATCTGGAAGACAAGATTTCCCGATCGTTTGAGAGCGAGGAGCGGCTCGCCGATACGGCGACGGACAAGCTCTATGAGATCCGGCGCAAGATCCGCTCGGCGGAAAACCGCGTCCGCGACACGCTCCAACACTATATCACCGGCGGCACGTACGCCAAATACTTGCAAGAGCAGATCGTGACGATGCGGGACGGCCGTTTCGTGATCCCGGTCAAAGCCGAGTACCGCAACGAGGTCAAGGGACTGGTTCATGACGCTTCTTCTTCCGGGGCTACGCTTTTTATCGAGCCGATCTCCGTGGTGGAGGCCAACAACGAACTGAAAATCCTCGAACGGCAGGAAAAAGAGGAGACGGAACGCTATCTCTTTGAACTCTCGGCCGACATCGCCGGAGACGCCGCCGTCATCCGCCGGAACTATAAGAGTATCAGCATTCTGGCGTTGACCTTTGCCAAGAGCCAGCTTTCGTTTTCCTATGACGGCTGTTCGCCGGACATCTCGGAAAAACCGATGATCCGTCTGAACAAGGCACGTCATCCGCTGCTTTCCAAAGAAACCGTCGTTCCGATCACCGTTTCCATCGGAGACGGATACGATACCCTCGTCATCACGGGGCCGAACACGGGCGGTAAGACCGTGACGCTGAAAACGCTCGGGCTGTTTGCCCTGATGGCGCAGTCCGGTCTGCATCTGCCGGCCTCCGACGGATGCGTCGTCGGCGTGTTTGACGATATTCTGTCCGACATCGGCGATGAGCAGAGCATCGAGCAATCCCTTTCCACGTTCTCGTCCCACATGGTCAACATTGTGGAAATTATGGAGCGGCTAAGTGATCGGACACTTGTTCTCTTTGACGAACTCGGCGCGGGCACCGACCCGGTGGAGGGTGCGGCTCTGGCCGTCTCGATTCTCGAAGCGGTGCGGGAAAAGCACGCGCTTTGCGCCGCCACCACCCATTACGCGGAACTCAAATCCTTTGCGCTGGAAACGCCGGGTGTCTGCAACGCTTCCTGTGAATTTGACCTCGCCACGCTCCGCCCGACCTATAAACTGATCATCGGCACACCGGGCAAATCGAACGCGTTTGCCATCTCCGGCCGGCTGGGACTGCCGGAGCCGATCATCGAGCGCGCCCGCCGCTATGTGTCCGGAGAGAACCGCCGGTTTGAAGAGGTCATCGAAAAACTGGAAGCCGAACGGGTCGAAATGGAAAAAGCGCACGCCGAAGCGGAAGTGCTTCTTGCCGAGGCCAAGGCGAAAAAGGCCAATATGGACGCTTTTGTCGAGATGCGGGAAGCCGAAGCGGAAAAGGAACTGGAAAAAGCGCGGGCCAGCGCCGTGCGGATCGTCGAGGGCGCGAAAGCGACCGAGGATTTCATTATGAAAGAGATGGACGGCGTCCGCCGCCAGCGCGAAAGCGAGAATCTCGGCCGCGCCATGGAGGAAGCGAAACAGGCGATCCGCCTGCATCTGCGCGAAAACGCGGACATTCTCGATCCGGTCGATCCCAAGGTCTTAAAGGACTACGTTTTGCCCCGTCCGCTTCACAAGGGTGACAAAGTCGTGCTGGTGAGCATCAACCAGCAAGGCGTTCTGACGAGCGACCCCGACGCCAAGGGCAACGTAAGCGTCCAGGCGGGGGTCATCAAGACAAAAACGAATATCGCCAATCTGATGCTGATCGACGGCGAGACCGTGACCGTAAAGGAAAAGAAAGAAAAGAAGAAAGCGTCCGGGCGGGACATGGAGACCGTCATGAATTTCTCGGCGGAACTCGACCTGCGCGGCGAGTACGGCGACGACGGCTGTCTGATCCTCGATAAATACCTCGACGACGCCCGCCGCAGCGGGGTGAAGAGCGTCCGCATCATCCACGGCAAGGGGACAGGGGCGCTTCGCAAAGCGGTGACGGCGTTTCTTCGCAGTGACAAACGGGTCGCGTCGATGCGGCTCGGCTCCATCGGTGAGGGCGACACGGGCGTAACTATCGTAGAATTGAAATAAGAAAAATAAAAAATATATCGGAGGGATCGTATGAAAAACAATCTGAAAATGCTGGCCATCGACCTCGGTGCTTCCAGCGGCCGGGGCATCGTCGGGTCTTTTGACGGCGACAAGATCACGCTGAGAGAAAACCACCGGTTCCCGAACGAACCCGTCATCGCGGCGGGGCAGTTTTCGTGGGACATCCTGCGCATTTATCATGAGATCAAAAACGCGCTCCGCACCTGCGCTCTCGGCGAGGATAAGGACATCGCCTCCATCGGCATCGACACGTGGGGCGTGGATTTCGGCCTGCTCGACAAGAACGGGCATCTGATCGCGAACCCCGTCCATTACCGCGACACGAGAAACGACGGGATGGTGGAATATGCGTTCCGCACGATGCAGAAAGAAAAACTCTATGCCGAGACCGGCATCCAGTTTATTGATTTTAACACGCTGTTCCAACTGCTCGCCGTGAAAAAGGACACGCCCGAACTGCTAGCGGCGGCAAAAGACTTACTCTTTACGCCCGATCTGCTCGCCTACTTCCTCACCGGCAACAAGCAGACGGAATACACCATCGCGTCTACCGGACAACTCTTGAACGCCGGGACCGGCGAGTGGTCGGAGGAGATCATCCGCACGTTCGGGCTCCCGCGTGAGATTTTCGGCAAGATCGTTCAGCCCGGCACGGTCTGCGGCGAACTGCTCCCGCAGGTGAGAGAGGAAGTCGGAGACTTGTCCGCCAAGGTGATTTCCATTGCCGCGCACGACACGGCCAGCGCCGTGGTCGCCGTTCCGGCAACGACCGACGAATTTATTTTCCTCAGTTCCGGCACGTGGTCGATCATGGGCACGGAGACGAAAGAACCGCACGTGGACGAAAAATCCCTTGCGTACAACTTCACCAACGAGGGCGGGTACGGAAAGACCATCCGTTTCTCCAAGAATATCACGGGGCTTTGGGTCGAACAGGAGTCGCGCCGCCAGTGGGCGCGTGAGGGCGAGAACCTCAGTTTTTCCGAACTGTCTGCGATGGCGGCGGAAGCCAAACCGCTTAAATTCATCATCGATACCGACGATCCCCGATTCGCCACGCCCGGCAACCTGCCGAAACGGATCGCGGAATACTGCCGCGAAACCGGACAGGGCACGCCGGAGACCAAGGGCGAGATCGTCCGTTGTATTCTGGAAAGCCTCGCGCTCCGCTATCGCTATACGGTGGACAAGATCGACGAGATGTGCGGCAAACGCATTCCGGCCGTCAATATCGTCGGCGGCGGCACGCAGGAGACGATGCTGTCCCAGTTTACGGCCAATGCCTGCAACCGTCCCGTTCATACAGGTCCTGTCGAGGCGACGGCGCTCGGCAACATTGCCGCTCAGGCGATCGCTCTCGGCGAGGTGAAAGACCTCGATGAAGCGCGTGAGATCGTGTCCCGTTCCTGCGAGATGAAGCACTTCGAGCCCAAAGACACCGCGGCGTGGGACGAGGCATACGAAAGATTCTTAAAACTGATTTAATTTACATAAAAGGAGAAAACGAGTATGGCAACTGCATTTGATTTCGCAAAAGCTTCCTATGCAAAATTCGGCGTGGACGTAGAGGCGGCCATCGCCAAACTACAAGAAATCCCCGTGGCACTGCATTGCTGGCAGGGCGACGACGTCACCGGTTTCGACCACGACGGCCCGCTGACCGGCGGTATTCAGACGACCGGCAACTATCCCGGCAAGGCGAGAACGCCGGAGGAACTGATGGCCGATATGGACAAGGCCATGTCCCTCTGCCCCGGCAAGAAAAAACTGAATCTGCACGCCTGCTACGCCATTTTTGAAAAAGGCGAGTACGTGGATCGCGACAAATTGGAGCCGAAGCATTTTCAAAAATGGGTGGAGTTTGCCAAGGCACGCGGCATGGGCATCGATTTCAACCCGACGTTCTTCTCTCATCCCAAGGTCAAAGACGGCCTGACGCTGTCCAGCCCCGACGAGGAGACGCGCCGGTTTTGGGTGGAGCACGGCAAAGCGTGCATCCGCATTTCCGAATACTTTGCCCGGGAGACGGGCGTTCCCTGCGTCATGAATATCTGGATCGGGGATGGGTTCAAGGACATTCCCGCTGACCGTATGGGCCCCCGTATGCGCTATAAACAGTCGATCGAAGAGATTCTCGCCGAGCCGTTTGACAAGAATCTGGTCAAACCGTGCGTGGAATCCAAGGTGTTCGGCATCGGCGTGGAATCCTACACGGCGGGCAGTGCGGAATTTACGCTGTCCTTTGCCGCTTCGCACGACGGCGTTCTGCCGCTGATGGACAACGGCCACTATCATCCGACCGAGGTCGTTTCCGATAAGATCCCGGCTCTGCTTTGCTTCTATCCCGAAATCGCGCTGCATATCACGCGCGGCGTCCGTTGGGATTCCGATCACGTGCTTCTCTTTGACGACGAGACGAAAGAGATGGCCAAAGAGATCGTCCGTTGCGACGCGCTCGACCGCGTCTATATGGCTCTTGACTATTTCGATGCCAGCATCAACCGCATTTCGGCGTGGACCGTCGGGTTCCGCAGTTGGCAAAAAGCCCTGCTCGCCGCCCTCTGCACCCCCAACGCCGCCCTCAAAACATTGCAGGATGAGGGTCGTTTCACCGAACTGATGATGATGCAGGAGCAGATGAAACTGCTTCCGTTCGGCGAGGTCTGGAACGAATACTGCCGTTCCTGCGGCGTGGAGGCCGGTCCGGAATGGTTTGAAGAGATCAAGTCTTACGAGAATAAGATTTTGTCCGAAAGAAAGTAAAAAAGTTTTCAGTTTTCAGAATTCAGTTTTCAGAGAGGGGAGTTTCGTCACCGCGGTGACGACAAGGGGGGCTTTTTTCGCGAAAAAGCCCCCCTTGACCCCTAAAAAACGTGTTTGGCGAAAGGAGGAAGCGTGATGGAAGAAAAAGCGTTTGTTCCCTACCCGGCACGGGTGGCGGAAAAGCGGTCGTTTTGCCGGGAGGCAGAGTGGATCTGCGCCGCCGACGAAT
>JAGHUY010000116.1 GCA_018064545.1 Candidatus Apopatosoma intestinale
AATCAAATTATCTTGATTCTTATCATCAGAAAGAAGGAACTATTATGAGAGCCGATGGCAAAGTGGTAAAAAACGTAGACCCCATGTATACTCTCGCCGCATATTTTATGCGCGAAAGATATGATGCCCAAAATATGATCCGCGTGGACGTCCCCTACGATCCGATCCACGAATATGTGTTGGATGCCCGGAAACGCGGCTACAAGATCAGCCATCTGGCCGTCGTGCTGGCGGCTTACGTCCGCACAGTCTCCGAGTTTCCCGCCCTCAACCGGTTTGTGGTCAACAGCAAAATCTATGCTCACAATGAGTTGACCGCCGGCATGGTCGTTCTGCGTCCCGGCGACGCCGATCCCTCCATGAGCAAGATGAAATTTGACCTCTACGACACGATTTTCGATATCAACCAGCGGGTAACCGACTATATTGAAGCCAATAACAAGGTGGATAGCAACAACACGTCCGACGCGTTATTTGCCAAACTGCTCAAATTCCCGTTTCTCGTCCGGTTCGGTATGGCGATCCTGCGCTGGGCGGACAAGCACGGCCTGCTTCCCAAGGCGATTCTCGATGCCAGCCCGTTCCACAACTCGTTCGTTATCACCAACCTCGCGAGCATCCGCACCAATTACATCTATCATCACGTTTACGGCTTCGGCACGACCAGTATGGTCATCGCCATGGGGCAGAACGTTGACGTCGCCAAGAAAAAAATGGGCGAGATCGTACTGGAAAAAGAGATGCCTCTCGGCATCGTGATGGATGAGCGTATCTGCAACGGCCATTATTACGCGGTGGCCTTTGCCAAAATGTCCGAGTATCTGAAAAACCCGGCACTTCTCGAAACGCCGCCCGAAAGCGTAAAAGTGGACTACGAATTTCCGTCGCTCTCTTCTCACTTCCAAAAAGAATCCAAAAAGAAGAATAAATAGCAAAAACGGCACCGCTGGAGGTGCCGTTTTTATCTTCTTATCCTTTTTCCTTGACGCGCGCCACGATGGCGTTCAGATCGTTTGCCAGTCCCTCCACGGTCGCGTTCGGCGCGGTGGGAATCCGCAATACCGTCTGCCCGTCAACGTTCAGACAGAAGTGCGCGTGCTTGACCATCTGGGCTTTATCGCCCTTTCCGACGGTCACCGGCGTATCCTCCACAAAGGCTCTGTCGATATGAGGATACAGATACTCCTCGACGGTCTCGGCGATGTTCTCCTTGATAAGGGAAAAACTCTTTTTAACAGTCACTACACCGCTCGTCGTAAAGATCAGCACCGTACTCACGTATTTTGATGCGCGGTACTGGCCGTCCAAGCCCTTTTTGATGCAGGCCGCTTCCGAATAGTCGTAACTGTTGATAACCGTCGGTTCCAGATTGGAAGAGAGTTTTCCTTTCAGATGATATTTTTCGATCTGCTCCTCCAAAAAGCCCTCCGTCTCTTTGGCGATCTGCTCCTCAATATCTTTATCCCCGGATTTCGACATGCCGGGCAGAAAAGCCACAGCCGCTCCGGCAACACCGAGTAGAATCCCGATGGTTTCAAGCGGATACCAAAGCCAGAACATTCGTTGCAGAACGTAGGCAAGGACGCCGACGGCAAGCGCCGCGATCCCGATGTACAAATGTGTATTGGACGCTTTGAAGTATTTTTCATTTCTTTGATATTCCATATTCATCCCCCGTTTCAAAATGACCTTTTGTCCATATAGTGTGTTTCCGTCCAAAAAGGTTTGCAAAAAAACCGTTTTTCCGGAAAATTCTTTTTTCATAAGACAGGATACCAAAAAAACGGCCGGCTGTCAAGCAACCGTTTGTTGACCGATTCGCAATCAATCGCGGAAAACCGTTTTTTCATTTTTATTCAAAAAGACAGTAAGCAATGTTCCGAGCCCGCCGCAGGAGACGGCCTCTCCGACAAAGACTGTCAAAGTAATCAGCAAGTACGGGAAACCCGTCCCATAGACAAAGTACAGAATGGGCGGAATGATGACCGTATTGGCAAGGATCGGCGGGATCGGGGCGAGAAAACGATGTTTTCGGAGAGAAAAAGTGCCGACGGCACCGACAAGCGTCGCGAAACTCCCGAACAGAATATCCCAAACAGCCCCGCCAAACAGCTGATTGAAGAGAAAACAACCGACAAACAGACCGGGGATCGCGGCCGGGCAAAAGGCGGGTAAAACGGCAAGCGCTTCGGAAAAGCGAAACTGGATAACGCCTTTGTCAAGTCCAAGAACAGCGGAAACGCCCGTCAACACGACGTAAAGCGCGGCGATGATCGCGGCGCGGGCCGGTCCGCGCGCAGAATTATTCTTCATAGAGTACTCCTTAGTTTTGTTTTGGGTGAGGATGGTTACGAAC
>JAGHUY010000121.1 GCA_018064545.1 Candidatus Apopatosoma intestinale
GAAGAACGTCACTT
The DNA here is from genome assembly GCA_018064545.1 of Candidatus Apopatosoma intestinale. Taxonomy (GTDB): domain Bacteria; phylum Bacillota; class Clostridia; order Oscillospirales; family CAG-272; genus Apopatosoma; species Apopatosoma intestinale. The sequence continues at coordinate 15 of JAGHUY010000121.1, forward strand.
TTCCTTTTGCAGAGAAGCCACCTGCGCTTTTGTCAAGTATCTCCACTTTCCCGGCGCCAGATTGCCGAGTTTTACTTCCCCGATGCGGATGCGGCGCAGAGCCAGCACGCGTAAGGAAAGGGCTTCGCACATTTTTCTGATCTGACGGTTGCGCCCCTCGAACAGGGTGACGGAGAGAACCGAATAATTCGGCTTTCTCGTCAGCACGTTTACCTCGGCCGGCCGCGTCATATATCCGTCGATCTCCATCGGTTCGGAGAGTGCCCTCGCCGTTTCCGGCTCGATCTCCCCCTCCACCTTGACGTGATATTCCTTGGGCTTATGGTAACGGGGATGCGTCAGGCGGTTGGCCAGTTCCCCGTCGTTGGTGAACAGGAGAAGCCCTTCGCTCTCCATATCCAGCCGCCCGACCGGATAGACACGCACACCGACGTCCTCCACCAGTTCCGCCACACAGGGACGGTCGCGGTCGTCGCTCATCGTCGTCACGTAGCCGCACGGCTTGTTGAGCATCAGATAGACTTTCCGGGGAGAAGAAGCCGCTATCCGTTTTCCTTTATATTCCACCACGTCTCTTTCCGGATCGATCTTGTGACCGAGTTCCACGGGCTTGCCGTTGACTCTCACACGTCCCGCGGCGATCTCCTCCTCTGCCGCCCGGCGGGAGAGGACGCCTTTTTCGGAAAGAAACTTTTGCAGTCTGATTTCTTCCAAAGTATGATTCCTTTTCTATTGTACCGTTTTTCCGTCTGAAATGTTCAAAAACCGATTTTCTCCCAAAACGTCCGCTTGGGGTTCTTTTCCACCGTCTCCTGCGCCACGAGAGGACAGGAAGCGACCTCTTTTCCGCCGCGGAAAAACCGCAGTGTCCCGCAGACGTCTCCCTGCTCCACGCCGGCATACAAAAACCGGGGGATTTCCGCTTTTACGGTGATCTCCTCCCCTTTTTTTCGGGAAAGCGTCACCGCGTCGGGATTAGAGAGACGCACGCTTTTTTGCCGTCCTCCGCAAACGGGGATTTCATAAGACGCCTCGCCGGATTCTAGCACAGTCGCGGTCTCATACAGCGAAAAGCCGTAATCGAGCAACGCCCGGTGGTCGCGCCAGTCGTCGCCGTCACAGAGCGTGACGCAGATAAGCGTCAGCCCGTCGCGTCTCGCCGCCGACACGAGCGTGCGCCCGCACCGTTTGGTAAAACCGGTCTTGACGCCGATCACGTCGTCATACGTCCGAAGCAAGCGATTGTGGTTGACGAGCACACGCGTCGCCGATCCGTCGTGAAGCGGAACCGTGCGGCGCACCGTCGAGACGATCCTTGCAAAATCGGGATTTTGCAGGGCGTAGGCGGCGATCATCGCCAGTTCCCTTGCCGTCGTATAATGCGTCTCCCCGTCCAGTCCGTGAGGATTCTCAAAGTGCGTATCCGAAAGCCCCAGTTCCCGTGCTTTTTCGTTCATGAGATCGGCAAACGCCTCCACACTGCCCGCCACTTCGATGGCGATGGCCGCGGCCGCGTCGTTGGCACTTTGGAGCATCAGCGCATAGAGAAGATTCTCCATGGTGATCTTTTCGTTCGCCGACAGATAGACCGACGAGCCCTCGACACCGACCGCCTTTCCGGAGACAGTCACGACACGGTCGAGTGGAACGTGTTCGAGCGCGACGACGGCCGTCATGATCTTGGTCGTGCTGGCCATACCGCGCCGTTTATCGGCGTTCTTCTGATATAAGATCTCCCCGTCGCCCGTCATCAGTACCGCACAGTCGGCAGAATCCGACGGCACGGCCGCAAGCGACGGTGCGAGCAGGAAAAGAAACGAGAAAAAAAGTGAGAGAAAACGAGTTTTTTTCATAGAACCTCCATATTTTTATGAGCCAATATGGAGTTTCTCTGTTTTTATCCGATTTTATTCCGCGGATTCGCCGTTTTCCACCGCGTCTTCCACGGGAGTTGTTTCCGCTTTTTTATCCTTGCCCTTGCCCTTGAACAGACCTTTGATCTTTTCAACGATTTCCGGAGCCTTATCCACGATGTTTTCGATCGAAGAGCCGATGTCGTTTGCACCGGTCGGATTGTTGATGTTGATCATCTCCACGCGTCCGTTCTCCGAAACGACGAGGAACCCGACGGGCGTAACGGATACGCCGGTCCCGCCGCCGCCGCCGAAGTTGTTTTTGCCGTTCGGCTGGGTGTGCTTCCCGGCAAAATCGGTGCCGCCGCCCGCGTAACCGACCGAGACCTTGGACACGGGAATGATGACCGTTCCGTTGCCCGCTTCGATCGGACGGCCGATGATGGTGTTGGCGTCCACGAGATCGCGGATGCCTTCCAGCGAGGACGTGATCAGAGAACTGATCTTGTTTTCCTCCGTACCGGGATTTGTTTTCTTTTCTTCCATGAGAATCCGCCTTTCCGACATCAAGTCATTTTAGTTTATTTTTCATTG
>JAGHUY010000143.1 GCA_018064545.1 Candidatus Apopatosoma intestinale
TGCGGAAAAGACGCGCTCGCTCGCGGCACCAAAGCCGGCGACGTCGTCAAGGGTGTCTGTGCCATCGTAGGCGGCGGCGGCGGCGGCCGTCCCGACAGTGCGACGGCCGGCGGAAAAGACGCGTCGAAACTGCCCGAAGCCGTCAACGCTCTGCCCGACATCGTCCGGAATTTGATGAAATAAAGAAGAAATAAAGGAGAAACGAATGGAAAACTGCATTTTCTGCCAAATCGTCGCCGGGAACATTCCCGCAAGTAAAGCATATGAAGACGACGTGCTCCTTGCTTTTTACGACATCCATCCGCAAGCCCCCGTTCACATTCTCGTGATCCCGAAAGTCCATATTCCGAGTGTGGACGGGATCAACGCGGAAAACAGTTCGATCGTGGCGCACATCTTCGAGACCATTCCGAAAATCGCCGCGGCGGCGGGTCTGACCGGCGGTTACCGCGTCATTTCCAACTGCGGCCCCGACGCCTGCCAGAGCGTGCCGCATCTGCACTTCCATATTCTCGGCGGCACCAAACTCGCCGAGCAGATGGCATAAGAAAGAGGCGTATATGAAAACAATCCGGCAGTTTCTCCGTGATCTCATCGGCATGACCGGCACGGTCTTTATGGGAACGACGCTGGCTCTTTGGCTCGGCGCCTCCGTTCTTGCCAAGAATTTCGGCATGGAAAGCACCGCCTTTGAGAGCGATCGGTTCGGAGCCATTCTTCTCTGCTCTTTTCTGGCGGCACTCTTCACTTTCGTATTCCGCATCCGCACACTTCCCGAAATTCTCCGCGTTCTTCTTCACCTGATCCTCGTAACGGGCGATTTCATGCTTCTCACGGTTCTTGTGGGGGCATCCGGCCGCGGTGCTTTTCTGCTCGCCGTCGGATTTGCCGTTCTCTATCTGATCGTGGCGCTTCTCGTCTTCGGAATCCGCGCGATCTTCCGGAAAAAGAACGATCAAACGGAGTCCTACACCTCTCAATTTCAGACCAAATAATGTCTACTGAACAACTGCTTCTGCGGAAGCAGTTCCGTAAAATTTGAAAATTTTACTGCGTTTTGGGGCAATATTTGCCCCAAAACGGTTCTCAGCCATTGATTGACTGCCTGTTTATCTCATCTGTCGGGAGACGACAGCTGAGATAAAGTGCAAGGCTTTTTTGCTATTACGCTCAAAACCCTTGTACCTTCATAACCCCAAAATGCCTTTTTGCCGCTTCGCACCGGCATTTTTGATTGATTCAGCAGGCATCAAATAGCAAAATGGCCGTGAAACCGCGAACGGTTTCACGGCCATTTTTGTGCAAGAAGTCCAAAAGGGATTGACAAAACAGAAAAGGTAATGATATAATTAAATAAAGTTATACCCAAATTACATAAAAAAGGAGACATGAACTTGAAACGCATACTTGCTTTACTCATCGCCGTCAGCATGATGATACTGGCATTTTCGCTGGTTGCCTGCGGCGAAACCCCCGTAGAGTCCACGCCTTCCGGCTCTTCCGGAAGCACGGCTTCCACCGAATCGACCAAGGCTACCGACCCGACATCCGGCAGCTCCGAAACGACGGCTTCCTCCGAAACTTCGGCTTCCACGCCCGAGGATACGACCTCTTCTTCCGGCGGAACGGAAGAACCCGAAGACCTGGACGGAAACTCGAAACATCCCGATTATATGGATGTCAACTTCGGCGGCGCGACCTTTACGTTCGCCACGCAGGACGGATGGACCGGCGGTTGGGACACGTATGAGATCTACGCCGAGGCTACCGGCGACGACAACATTCTGGATGAAGCGATCATCCGTCGCAACCAGACGGTCGAAAAACTGTACAACTGCCAGATCAAAGAAATCAAGGGCACCGAAGTCAAGGGCCCGGTCGAAATGGTCAAGGATGACATCGCGCTCGGCAAATGCACCTACAACTTCTTTATGGCTCTCTGGTCGCTGTACAGCGCTCCGGAAAACGCTCTCAATATCAAAAACCTCGACATCAATTTGGAACACAGCTGGTGGGATCAGAAATACATCGACTGCTTTACGACCAACGTGGACGGCATCGAGCATCTGACCACCATCTCCGGTGACTTCAACCTGATCACGATGGACTCCATCGTCGCCCTGTTCGTCAACAAGAATCTCTATGATCAGCTCCGTTCCACCGGTAAGATCACGGAAGACCTCTTTGGGGCGGTCAAGGAAGGTAAATGGACGATTGACATGATGATGAATATCATCAATGAAGCGGCCATGGACGTGGACGGCGACTCCGTCATGACGTATTACAAGGACGATATTTTCGGCTTTGTCTGCGACCATAACATCAAGATCGGCTTCGGTCTGTTCTACGGCATGGGCGGTAACTGCACGACCAAGGATGATACCGGCAAACAGATTTCCGTCAACTCCACCAACGCCGACCTGCAACACTTCTCCGACATCGGCGATAAGATCGTGGAATTTTTCAAAAACCCCGGCGCTCAGTACGTGGACGGCGGTTCCGGCGAAGATGAACGGCTGATCGTTCAGTCTATTGCCGACGGCATTGCCCTGTTCATTCCCGAATATCTGTTCCGTCTCCATTCCACCGAGGAATACGTCAACTACGGCGTTGATCCGACCGAAACACCTCTCTCCGTCGTTCCGTTCCCGAAGTACGATGAAACGCAGGAAGAATACTATTCCTACGTATGCAACCGTGCCTACGGTCTGCGCATTTCTCCGACCAACACGAACCTCGCGGACATTGCCAACTTCCTCGAAGTATTCGGATTCCATTCGCAGAAACTGCTCTATCCCGAATACATCAACTATTTGAAGACTCAGTGTCTGTGCGACAAAGATGCCGGTGAGATTCTCGACATCATCATCAAAGCCCGCACCTATGACTTTGCCGTTTTCATGAGTTCGTCTTTCGTCGGTTTCTCCGAGGAGACCGTGACTTCCGGCAAAAACAAACTGGCCACCAGAATGGTTGCCGCTCAGGAGGCCCCGTACAACACGAAGCTGGGTGAATATTTCGATCAGCTCAGAAAGATCACCTATTAAAAGTCTAGACCAAAAAACAAGATAATAGGGGGTTGCGGAAGCAGCCCCCTGCTTTCATCGGCGGAAATCCGCCGATGTTTTTTTATTCCGGCGGGAAAATATTGTCGTTTTCTTGTTTTCTTTTTCAAAACGTGATAAACTATATATATACATCAATTCGACCGGAGGGATGAGTTATGGAATACCGTCAAGATGGGACAGGACAGGATTATCGCCGCTATGCCGTGCGCCAGCCAAGCCGCGGGCAGAAAAACCCGCCTCCGTCCAGGGCACAGAAAAAACCGAAGAGAGTTTTCAAGCCGGACAAAGACGGGATCATCGCTCTGCTCGCTCTGCTTCTGATCGCCGCCGTCGTCATCACACTGATCGTCTTTACGGTCAAAGCCATCGTTGGCAAACGGCCGTCGGAGACGTCGGGACCCGCGTCCTCTTCGCCTGAAAATACGCAGTCCTCCGCATGGAACAGCGGATTTGTCACCAAACCCGTCGTCACCGACGATATGTATAAAGGTGACTTGATCTTGGTCAATCCGGACTATGCCTATCATTTTCCGAGTGAAGTGACCTCCTCGCTTTCCGTCGTTTCCCTCTATCGGGCAGAAGGCTACGGCATCAACTACGTTCTCGGCAACGATATACGGCTTTCCGCAGAAGCACTTCCCCATATGAACGCCATGTTTGCCGAAATGCACACCGACCTGCCGGACACGTTTAAAGAGGTCGTCGGGGCGGACGGCACCGTTTCCCGCGATCAGATTCTGGTCGCCAGCGGCTATCGGGATGCCTCGCGTCAACAGTCCGTCTATCAGAGTACCATCGCCGATATGGGGCCGGACATCGGCCAGTATTACGCGGCCAAGCCCGGTTACAGCGAACACCACACCGGTTATGCGATCGACCTGAAAATTTTTACGGCCGGAAGAGCCACCGTTGATTTCACGCCGGAACAGCAACAGTGGATGCTTGATAACTGCGCAAAATACGGGTTTGTCCTCCGCTACGACGGTTCCAAATTCGACATCACGAAAATTCTCCATGAGACTTGGCATTTCCGCTACGTCGGAACACCCCATGCCGCCTATATGACGGAAAAGAATCTTTGCCTCGAAGAATATACCGACCTGCTCCGAAACCACTATTCCTACGAGCAGGGGCCGCTTTCGTATATCACAGAGGGAAAAGAATATCAAATCTATTTCTACCCGGCCGATTCCGGCGAAGCCGTCACATTTCTGAAAGTTCCCGCAAGCAGTTCCTACACCGTTTCGGGCAATAACGTGGACGGGTTTATCGTCACCGTCGCGAAATAATGAAAGGGGCTGTAAAAAAAGTCCAGACCGAAAAAGCGAAAAAGAAACTAACCTTGGGCGAATGCCCAAGGTTTCATTTAAGGAAGGAAATCCTGCGGATTTCGTTTGATTTGATTCGCTTTTTCTCTTGCCGGGGACCCCCAAAAAGTGCGTTGCACTTTCCGGGGAACCCCTCTTGCCGTTTTCCCGCTTGACGCGAACCCCCAAACCGCGC
>JAGHUY010000232.1 GCA_018064545.1 Candidatus Apopatosoma intestinale
CCGTTCATTACGCAACTCCGTCCCGGCAAAATCGGTAAAAAGACCGGAGAAGAGCGGTTATTTAAAATGATCAAATTCCGCACCATGTCCAACGCCAAGGATAAAGATGGGAATCTGCTTCCCGATGAAGCCCGGCTGAACGGATACGGCAGATTTTTGAGAAAAACTTCGCTTGACGAGTTGCCGGAACTCATCAATATTCTGATCGGTCACATGGCCATCGTCGGCCCACGGCCTCAGCTTGTCCGCGATATGGTCTTCATGACCGCTGAGCAACGGTTGCGCCATACGGTTCGCCCCGGCCTTACAGGTCTTGCACAGATCAGCGGAAGAAATGCGATCTCGTGGGACAATAAACTGGCAACGGATCTGGTCTATATCAAAAAGATCACGGTATGGGAGGATATGAGAATCCTTTTAAAAACCGTTGGTAAAGTTTTGAAAAGCGAAGGAATCACGGAAGACGGAGAGGCAACGGCGACCGATCTGGGAGATTATCTTTTGAAAAACGGAACCGTCAGTGGTACGGAATACGAAGAAAAGCAGAAAGAAGCCCGGCGCTTGATGAGAAAGTAAACGGGCAAGAGCAGACATGGAGATACAAGGCTGGCGCTACTATAATCATGCGGCGGTTCCGGCGACGCCACCGCATAGGGAGGCGGATCTGACCCCGATTCAGGATGGCTCTATCCGGAAAATGGACGGTTCTCCTCTGCCGGCCAGATGCACGACGGACTGAGATTGCGGGCACGAGACGAGTTGGTGGTACGTTATCAAGGATTCGATTTAGAAAATGGAGGAGCTTGCGAGGAACGCCTATGAATGATCTCGTTTCGGTCATCATGCCGTCTTATAATACGGCAGACTATATTGCGGAATCCATCCGTTCGGTTTTGGCGCAAACGTACCCATATTGGGAGTTGATCATCGTGGACGACTGCTCTTCGGATCAAACGGATGAGGTTGTTGCATCATTCGACGATTGCCGGATCCGGTATTTCAAGAATGAAAAGAACAGCGGTGCGGCGGTATCGAGAAACCGGGCACTCCGGGAAGCAAGAGGAAAATGGATCGCGTTTTTGGATTCGGACGATCTTTGGATGCCGGATAAGCTGGAAAAGCAAATCGGCTTTATGGATCGTAACGGATACTATTTCTCTTATACGAAATACCGCGAGATGAATGAGGATTCGACTCCGACGGGAATTCACGTCTCCGGGCCGAAAAAGATTGGAAAAGTGGGAATGTTCCGCTATTGCTGGCCGGGTTGCCTGACGGTCATGTACGATGCGGAAAAGATCGGTTTGATTCAGATTGAACCCATCCGGAAAAACAACGATTATGCCATGTGGCTGAAAGTGTGCCGGAAAGCACCGTGCTATCTGCTCGATGAGGAGTTGGCTTCCTACCGCCGGGGGCGGACGGGCAGCATCAGTTCACACAGAATCGGCACGATGATTGGATGGCATTACCGACTTTTCCGGGAAGCGGAGAAGCGGAGCGCGGG
>JAGHUY010000149.1 GCA_018064545.1 Candidatus Apopatosoma intestinale
ATGCAGCAGAGAACGGAAATTCTCAAAATGCTGTACCGCGACAACGACATTCTGATCTTCGATGAGCCGACGGCTGTGTTGACACCGGCGGAGATCACGGAACTGATGGATATCATGAAACTGATGAAGGAGGAGGGAAAATCTATCCTCTTCATCTCCCACAAGCTCAACGAGATCATGGCCGTTGCCGACCGTGTGACGGTGCTCCGCAAGGGCAAATATGTCGGTACGGTAAATGTGAAAGATACCACCAAGGAAGAACTCTCTAACATGATGGTGGGGCGCGACGTCAAATTCGTGGTCGATAAAGAGCCTGCCAAACCCGGCAGACCCGTGCTGACCATTGAGAATATGTGTGTGCCGAGCAAGCTCCATAAAAAAGATGCCGTCCACAACGTCTCTCTTTCCGTTCGTGCCGGTGAGATCGTCTGTATCGCCGGAATCGACGGCAACGGGCAGACCGAATTTGTCCACGGGCTGACGGGACTGGACAAGCTCAGCTCCGGTACCATTACGCTCGACGGGGAAGACATTACGCATAAGAGTATCCGATACCGCAATACGCACGGTGTCAGCCATATTCCCGAGGATCGTCATAAACACGGTTTGGTGCTCGAATATTCGCTGGAAGAAAACATGGTTCTGCAACGCTATTTTGAACCGCGTTTTGAGCACAACGGGTTTATCAATTTTGAAGAGGTTCGCTCCTATTCTGACGCACTGATCGAACAGTACGACGTGCGAAGCGGACAGGGAAGCATCACGAAAGCGCGCAGTATGTCGGGCGGTAACCAGCAGAAAGCCATCGTGGCGCGTGAGCTGGACCGCGAGCACAAGCTGCTGATCGCCGTTCAGCCGACCAGAGGCTTGGATGTCGGTGCCATCGAGTACATCCATTCGCAGATCGTCCGTTCCCGCGATGAGGGCGCGGCGGTTCTGCTCGTCTCTTTGGAGCTCGATGAAGTCATGAACGTCTCTGACCGCATTCTCGTCATGTACGAGGGTGAGATCGTCGGAGAACTCGATCCCAAGCAAACGACTGTTCAGGAGCTCGGCCTGTATATGGCCGGTGCCAAACGGCAGAACGGAAAGGAGTGACTCGTATGAAAAAAGAACTCAAAATGCCCTCGCTTCTTCCCGAGGATCGGAAAGAAAAGTGGTATGCCTTTATGAGAAAGGGCTCGACCCGCTCCATTCTGTCCTCGCTGATCTGCATTGCCGGCGGCGTGCTGGTCGGCTTTGTGATCCTGCTGCTCCTCGCCGCGTTCACCGAAAGCATCCCGTTTTTCGATGCCTTTACGGGGCTGTTTATCATCCTCGGCGGTCCGTTTGCCGCGGGTAACGGAGCGGACGTGCTGTTCCAGCTCGGCGATATGCTTCTCGAATCCACGCCGCTTCTGATGACCGGCCTTTCGGTGGCCATCGCGTTCAAGACAGGCCTTTTCAACATCGGTGCGCCCGGTCAGTATCTGATGGGAGCCATGGGCTCACTGCTCGTCGCCCTCTCCATCCCCACCACCCCGGGTACGGCTTTCTTTGTCTGGCTTCTCGCCCTTGCCGTCGGTATCCTGTGCGGCATGATCTGGGGTGCCATTCCCGGTTTGTTCAAGGCTCTTTTCAAGGTCAATGAAGTCATTGTCTGCATCATGACCAACTGGATCGCCGCCAATATCGTCAGCTGGGTATTCTATTCCACCGGTGAACGGTACATCAATATCGCCGAGACGAAGACAAAATTCATCCGGAAGACGATCACTAACGGGGTCATGACACCGAAATTCGGACTGGATAAACTGTTCCCGGGTTCTCATATCGACATCAGTTTGCTCATTGCGATTCTGATTGCCATCGGCGTTTACATCCTCATCAACAAGACCACGCTCGGCTATGAGCTGAAAGCGTGCGGTTTTAATAAGGATGCCTCCCGATATGCCGGTATGAACGAAAAGCGTAACATCATTTTGTCTATGATTATCGCCGGCGGACTTGCCGCCTGCGGCGCATCCCTGTGGTTCTTAAACGGTCAGAACGACTTTCTTTGGAACACCTACCTCTCTCTGCCCAACGACGGCTTCAACGGCATTCCGGTGGCACTGCTTGCCAGCAATAACCCACTCGGCGTCATTTTCAGTTCGATCTTCCTGCGCTATATCGGCAAGGGCGGCTTCAACCTGTCCGGCTATACGGCGTTCAATGAGTACGTTTCCAACCTGATTATCGCCATGATCATCTATTTTGCCGGCTTCTCCAAGCTGCTGATTGAGGTCATCACCAAAAGACAGGACAAAAAGAACGAGGCTCGGCTGGCGGCTCAGTCTGCGGCGGCGGCCCGTGAAAGTATGACGGAGCGGGAACAGATGCCCGATTCTCCGAAAACGACGGAAGGAGGCGAGAACTGATGGTATTTTTACTGCAAAAAACGCTGATTTATGCGATCCCGCTTCTGATCGTGGCTCTCGCCGGTGTTTTCGCCGAGCGAAGCGGTATCATCAACATCGCTCTGGACGGTATCATGGTGTTCGGCTCCTTTATCGGGGCTTTGACCGTCTATCTGTTTCAGACGAAAGCTTGGCTTCCCACGGACTCTCAATGGCTTTTCTTGCTTGCTATGCTCACTTCAGCGGTTTCGGGCGCGATTTTCTCTCTGCTCCTCTCCTTTTCCGCCATCAATCTGAAAGCGGATCAGACGATTGGCGGAACGGCTCTGAACCTGCTCGCTCCGGCTGTGACGTTGTTCATTGTCAAGGTCTTCTTCTTTCAGGATAAATTGGAGATGCCGACTGTCCCGGGCTTCGTGATTCTGAATCCGGATTACGGCCCTGTCGGACGGGTATTCTTTGACAAAGCCTATCTCTCCACCTTTGTGGTCATCTTCTTATTCATCCTTTGCTCAGTCCTGCTCTATACGACCAAGACCGGTCTGCGTCTCCGCTCCTGCGGGGAACATCCGCAGGCGGCCAGCTCTGTCGGTATCAACGTCTTTAAAATGCGCTACCTCGGCACGACAATTTCCGGTGCGCTGGCAGGTCTCGGCGGCTACGTCTATATCGCCACTGTGTCGGGCGGAACGGCTGAGGGTACGGTGGCCGGCATGGGATTTTTGGCTCTCGCCATCATGATCTTCGGCAACTGGAAGCCGGTCGGCATCGCGTTCGGCGCTCTGATGTTCGGATTCCTCAAATGCCTCGGCGTGGTGTCTTCTTCGATCCCCGCACTGGATCAGCTGGGACTGCCGATGTACTTCTATAACATGATCCCGTACGTCGCGGTGCTGATCGTGCTGGCGATTTTCTCCAAAAAGTCGCGGGCACCCAAAGCGGAGGGCGTTCCTTACGATAAAGGGATGCGTTAAACCCGGGACTGCTAAAAAAGTTCAGGACGAAAAAGCGAAAAAAGAAGTAAGGCTTGGGCAAAACTTGCCCAAGCCCATTTTCAAAGGTGGGAAATCCTTGCGGATTTCGTTTGATTGTATTCGCTTTTTCTCTTGCCGGGAACCCCCAAACCGTGCAAGCACGATTCGGGGAACCCCTTTTGCCGTTTTCGCCCGCTCGCAGTACCCTCGTACAGCTTCGGGGCGAAGAACGACAACCCTGAGCATTTTTATCGAGTCCCGGGACTGCTAAAAAAGTCAAGGGCGAAAAACGGTGAAAAAAGGGGAATTGCTCCCGTCTCCTTGCCTTCCCCAGATGGGTAGCGAAGCGGCGCCGAGGGAGTGAATGACGACCTGAATGGT
>JAGHUY010000101.1 GCA_018064545.1 Candidatus Apopatosoma intestinale
CGCCTATATCGACACGCTGTCAATGTCTCGCTTTGTCAATCCCGACCTGAAAAATCACAAACTGGACACGGTTGCCGAACATTTCGGCCTCGGTGATTTCAATCATCACCGCGCCAGCGATGATGCCGAGATGTGTTCCCGGATCTTCTACTGCATGATCGATAAATTGCAGGGAGAGGGCATTGAATCACTCGCTATGATGTCCCGCTCCATGCAGGACAATACCGACCCGAAAAAATTGAAAACCTATCACATGGTTTTGTTTGCACAGAATAAGGTCGGACTGAAAAACCTTTATAAACTGATTTCCGCTTCCTATTTGGATTATTATAAGAAAGTTCCCAGGATTCCCAAAACGCTTTTGCAAAAGCACCGGGAAGGGCTACTGATCGGTTCCGCCTGTGAAGCCGGTCAACTTTTTACCGCCGTCGTGGACGGAAAATCCAAGGAAGAGTTAAAGGCCATCGCGGAATTCTATGATTATCTCGAAATCCAGCCGATCTGCAATAACGGATTTCTGATCCGCAGCGGGCGTGTGGCCGACGAAGAGGGTCTTCGCGATCTGAACCGCCGCGTTGTGGAACTGGGCGACGAACTCGGGAAACCGGTCGTGGCGACCTGTGACGCCCATTTTCTGAATAAGCACGACGAAATCTACCGTCAGATCATGTTGGCCGGGATGAAATATGCGGATGCCGATGAAACGATCGGCCTCTATTACCGCACGACGGAAGAAATGCTGCATGAATTCTCCTATCTTGGGGAAGAAAAAGCCCGTGAGGTCGTCATTACCAATCCTAACGCCATCGCGGACAGTATCGCGAATGACATCCGACCGTTCCCCAAGGGGACGTTTACTCCGAAAATCGACGGCGCGGAAGAAGAATTGCAGACGCGTTGTTACAACAAGGCCAAGCGGATCTACGGCGATCCTCTGCCGGAGATCGTTCGCGCACGGCTTGACAAAGAGCTGACTTCCGTCATCGAACACGGATATGCCGTACTCTACGTCATCGCGCAAAAACTTGTGCTTTACAGCGAGTCACTCGGCTATCTTGTCGGCTCCCGCGGCTCCGTCGGTTCTTCGATCGTCGCTTTCATGGACGATATTTCCGAAGTGAACCCGCTTCCCCCGCATTATTATTGCCCGAAATGTCAGTATTCCGAATTCTTCACCGACGGGAGCGTCGGTTCCGGCTTCGATCTGCCGGATAAAGTTTGTCCGAGGTGCGGAGAAGCCCTGCACGGGGACGGCCACAATATCCCGTTTGAGACCTTCCTCGGCTTCCACGGGGACAAATCCCCCGATATCGACTTGAACTTTTCCGGAGAAGTACAGGGAAAAGTCCATAAATATACGGAAGAACTTTTCGGGGCGGAAAACGTATTCCGTGCGGGAACCATCGGCGCCATGGCCAGCAAAACGGCGTTCGGATTTGTCAAAAAGTATCTGGAAGACCGGAAGATTGCCGTCAACAAAGCGGAAATGGAACGGTTGGTCCGCCACTGCGTCGGCGTCAAGCGGACGACGGGACAGCATCCGGGCGGCATCGTCGTTGTTCCCAAAGAATATGAGATTTACGATTTTACCCCCGTTCAGCATCCGGCGGACGATCCGACATCAGACATTGTGACCACGCATTTTACGTTTGAATATCTGCACGATACACTGCTGAAACTCGATGAACTCGGACACGATATTCCTACCAAGTACAAGATGCTGGAACGGTTTACCGGAACCAGCGTTCTGGACGTTCCGATGAACGATCCCGAGGTCTATAAACTGTTTGCGTCAACGGAATCCCTCGGAGCGACACCGGATGAGATCAAATCCCCGCTCGGTACGCTCGGAATCCCCGAATTCGGCACCCGGTTCGTTATGCGGATGGTCGAGGAGTCCAAACCGAAGAATTTTGCCGACCTGTTGCAGATTTCCGGTCTTTCCCACGGCACGGACGTATGGACGAATAACGCACAGGAACTGATCAAAAAGAATATCTGCGATATTTCCCACGTGATCGGATGCCGTGACAACATTATGAACGACTTGATCCATTACGGACTGGAAAACGAAGTTGCTTTCAAAATTATGGAAAGCGTCCGTAAGGGTAAGGGGCTGACGCCGGAATGGATCGAAAATATGCTTAGTCACGACGTGCCGGAATGGTACATTGACTCCTGCAAAAAAATCAAGTATATGTTCCCGAAAGCCCATGCCACGGCTTACGTCATGTCCGCGATCCGGCTTGGTTGGTATAAAGTCCATATGCCGTTGGAATTTTATTGCGCGTTTTTGTCTGCCGCCCCCGGCGGATTTGACGCTTCGATCGTCGTCAAAGGAAAGAGCGAAATTGCCAGATGCATGACGGAAATAGAGGAAAAAGGGATGGACACCACGCAAAAAGAGGATGCTCTGTACAGTTCCTTGCAACTTGCCTATGAGTATCTGGGACGCGGATTCAAGTTCCTGCCGGTCGATCTGTATCATTCCGACGCGGCTCTTTTCCTGCCGGAGAACGGCAAGATGCGTTTACCGTTCAACTCGCTTCCGGGACTCGGCGATGCCGCCGCCGTCAATTTGCAAAACGCCAGGGAAGGCGGAGAGTATCTCTCTGTCGAAGATTTGCAGCAGAGAAGCGGAATCTCCAAATCCGTCATCGAGATTTTGGAAAAGAACGGCGTCCTTGCCGGATTGTCCGAAACGAATCAGATGAGTTTGTTTTGATTTTTCCTCGGTTTTTCGATCTTTTTTTCAAAAAAGTATTGTAAATACTGAAAAATCATGGTATACTACTTTCAGAATTTCGGTAGAATCCTACCGGAGAAATACAAATCAGAAAGGAATTAAGACCCATGAACAAGACTCAGTTGGTTGATGTTGTTGCCGTTAAGACCGGCCTCAAGAAAAAAGAAGCTGATGCAGCCGTATCCGCTGTCATTTCCGCTATTACCGAAGCGCTCGTTGCCGGTGATAAGGTTCAGCTTTCCGGCCTTGGTTCTTTCTCCGTTAAAGAGAGAGCTGCCAGAACCGGCAGAAACCCCAAAACCCGTCAGGCTATCACGATTCCGGCTTCCAAGTATGCCGCTTTCACTGCCGCCAAGGCTCTGAAAGATTCCGTTAACAAATAAGATGGCACTGAAAACTCCGGATGATATTCGGAGTTTTTCTTTTGGAGGAAACAATGCGGTTAGATAAATATTTGAAAGTATCCCGTGTCATCAAGCGTCGCACGGTCGCCAATACGGCTTGCGATACGGAACACGTCAAAGTCAACGGAAAAGACGCCAAAGCGTCGTATCAGGTGAAGATCGGCGACGTCATCGAGATTTCTTTCGGTGAGCGCGTACTGACGATCCGGGTAACGGATGTGCGCGAACACACGCTGAAAAACGAAGCCGCCGAACTGTACGAAGTCTTATAATGACTGTCTGTTTTTCTCATCTGTCGTGAAACAACAGATGAGAAAAAGCGCAAGTTTTTTCGCTTATGTGCTCAAAACTCTTGCGACTTCATAACCCCAAAATGCCTTTTGTCGCTTTGCGACGGCAT